>NZ_JBRAHS010000001.1:6027-7882 GCF_052743555.1 Desulfosoma sp. | reverse complement strand
TCTTTATGAACAACGTTGGAGAACTGATAAGGGATTTGCCAGGCGTCCATGTGGGCCAGTATTATCCTTGGGGGCCGCCCTGGATACACCTCAGAGGCACGGGCTATTTTATAGGAAGGACCGTCTATCTTGTGGACGGTCTTCCCATCTGGTCTTTCATGTCAACCACTCTCAACCCCAACGATATAGAGCGAGTTGACGTGCTCCTTGGGCCATCTTCGGCCCTTTACGGAGCAAACGCCTCAGGAGGCGCAGTAAATTTTATAACCCGATCAGGCACAAAAGGAATGGGTGCGAAGGGTCAGATAGCCTATGGCACAAAAAACACAATAAGGCCGCACGTAAGCATCGGAGACGCATTAAACCAATGGCGCTATTATTTCTCTTATTCGGGAGACTATTCCGACGGCTATAAGATGAAGCCGGTGGATGACGCACTACAGCTATGGAGCCTTGGAAAGAAACAGTACCTCAAGGAGGCCTCCCTCGAGGACAACAGATATAGGAACTCCTATGTTGCAGGAAAGGCCGATTGGGCAAACGAGCACGGGATTAAGTTCTCCATTGCCGTCAACTATGCAAGAAGATACCTCTACGGCGGGCAGAGCAATCTCATCCTTGACGACACCGGTTCCCAGGTCATAAACACCCTCAAGGCCGAAACACCTTTGGGCGGGATAGGAAAAATAAGGCTTTCAGGCGCCTTCCAGTATTACGACCATCCGCAGCAATACAATGGCGGACTGAGCCTCGTGGGTGGTACTCCTGTTCTTAATTCAACAATATTTCAGAAGCGCGAGTGGAAAGTAAGGCGCCTGCCTGTAGAACTTCAGACAGATTGGTATCTGGGTTCAAACAACACCCTTACCGCCGGTGTCTTCTGGAGCAGGGAGAGTGAGAAAAGGGATGACTTTTTTCTCCTCACTGGCAAAAAGAGCCTCTTTAAGGTTACTACCGATCAGACCGCTTCCTATCTTCAGGATCAGATGGTGTTTCTGGATGACAGACTTTCTTTGATAGCAGGAATCCGTTACGACCACTGGGAATACAAGGACATCTTTGACACCAGCTCAAACCCACAAAAACCCGAGGATGTCTCCAAAGAGACCTGGACCTACCGAGGCGGGGGAAAGTATCGCTTCACCGAAAACCTTGCTGTACGCTCCTCTATAGGAACCGCATACTGGCCTGGGTTGCCCCTGTGGTTCTTTCAAAACATAAAGAGCGGCAACACCTGGAGGGAGGCAAATCCTAATCTGGATCCGGAGAAGACCTGGATGGCAGATCTGGGCCTTGAGCTGGATTTCCCGAGATTCGGCACATCTATCGGTGTAACTGGATATTACGGAAAGATAAGAGATATGGTATCCTACCGTTATGATGAAAATCCGGCAGTTCCCGGAGGCAGCATAGTAAGGACTCAGAACCTGGGCGGGGCAGAGATATATGGCGTTGAGACATTGCTGGAGCAGCGGATAACTGACAAGCTGTGGTTTATGGGCTCACTTACCCTCAACCACTCCAGGATCATTGACGATCCGAAAAACGGAGGCCATCAGCTAAGAAACGCACCGGATTCCTGGGGAAGTCTTGGGCTAAGATATATTAACCCGGATATAGTCAATGCCAACATTCTTTTAAGATTCTCCGACGACAGGTACTATGACGATGAGAACACCGAGCTTCCCTTTTTCCACATGCGCCCATACAAAACCCTTGATCTTAGAATATGGAAGGACTGGAGGCTTGCGGATAAGTGGATAATGACAACAAGCATCTCAGGGGTGAACATCTTTGACAAGTATTACGAAACAGAGATTGTTTACGTCAATCCAGGCCGCTATATCGAGGGCAT
>NZ_JBRAHS010000001.1:0-5927 GCF_052743555.1 Desulfosoma sp. | reverse complement strand
CATTGGTATAGGCAGGGATTTTTATGAAGGAAGCGAAAGCGGGACCTATCTCCACGGATCAACCAGCATGTGGGAGGCCCTCACCTACCTAAACGCCAGGATGGAGGCGGTTCCTTGGCTTGCCGAATCATGGCGAAGCGAGGAATCAAGCCGGAGGTGGGTCTTCCGTCTGAGGGAAAATGTCCTCTTTCATGACGGCTCCCCCCTTGAAGCGCACCATGTGGTTGCAAGCATGAGGCGCTTGATGAAAAACCCCAGGTATGATCCGGCAGGAAGCCTCTCTTACGTTGAGGCGGTTGAGACCGCAGGTGACCGTGAAATTGTCTTCAGGCTATCCAAAGCCATACCGCATTTCCCGAAACTGGTCGCCTATTACGGGAGCCCTGTCTTTAAACCGGAGTGCCTGGATGATGAGGGACGCATCAGGGAGCCTATAGCCACAGGCCCTTACAGGCTTAAAAGCGTAAGACAGGGGGCCGGCGTATACCTCTCTGCCTTCAATGAACACTGGAACGGTCCCCCACCCTATGAGGAGATTGCCTTCATGACCATCCCTGATGCGCAGACAAGGGCCATGGCCTTGATATCGGGGCAGATCGACGCCATCGCCGATGTGGGTGGGGTTCTTCCTGAGCAGCAGGCAACCCTTAAAAGAAGCCCTGACGTGGTTGTCAAGAAGACGGAGGTTGCAACCACACATCTTCTTTTGTTCAACTGCGCCGCCTTGCCCTTTTCCTCTTCGGAGGCAAGGCGCTGGGTCTCAGGCGTTATTGACAGGGATAAACTCATCAGCGTCTTTGTTAAGGGGGCCGGAACCCCTGCGAGAGACCCCTATACCCCCATGGCAAGGGATTATGCCTTCGGGCTCATACAGCCTCCAAAGATCTCCATGCCTTCCGATTTAGCCGCTTACAAGGGGGAGATCATCATGCTCCTTCACGGCGGCACTCTTCAAAGGTGGCCTTACAGGGAGATGGGGCAGGCCATTCAGGCTATGCTTCACTCCTACGGCTTGAGGGTTTCAATAAGGATAATGGAGCAGGGAAGCTTCCACGATTCCATAAAGAGCGGCCGTTTCCACATGGCCATACAACCCTACACCCTTATGACCGGCGATCCTGATTTCTTTTACTCCTACTGGATCCTGTCCGATGCCCCCAGAAACTGCGGATGGCATAGCAACGAGGCGGACATTCTCATAAATGAGGCAAGACATGAAACGGACACCACCAGGAGAACTGCGCTTTACAGAAGGCTTGAGGAGATGCTTAACAAGGAAATGCCGCTTCTGCCGCTCTATCACGATGCGGCCCTCTACGCCCACAGAAGGGAGATAGGAGGTTTTTATATGGATCATTTCTTTAAGCCTTGCCTGACGCGGACCGGTTGTGAGTAGATTCCCCTTAAGAGACATTCTTGACATGCACTCCTGGTGTACTGCCTGGAACGAGGCGAAGGCTGCTTCTCCGCTGGCACACAGCCAAAAGGAGACACCTCAAAGGTGGCAGGCCTTCTTTGAGGCAATAAGCGATTGCTACCATGCCATGTGGGGAGACCAGGGAGGCCTGGGGCCAAGAATTGCCGATCTTCTCTTCTCGGAGGGGATAGCCTATCCATCCTGCAGGGTCCTTGACGCAGGATCAGGCCCGGGAACAGTTTCCATACCCCTTGCTGAAAGGGGTGCCAGGATAACCGCCCTTGACTACTCGGAAGGGATGCTCAGGGCCTTGTCTCAAAGGGCTGAGAGCCAGGGCGTCAAGGGCATAGAATCGCTCTGCACTCCCTTCTTTGATTTCAAACCTGATGAGGCCTTTGATCTTGTGCTCGGTTGCTTCTTCCCGGCGGCCCTCTCGCCTGAGGGACTAAAGCACATGGAATCCCTCAGCTCCGGCCATTGCGCCCTTGTCCTCAGCTCCTTCAGAGAGCAGATACCCTTCTGCAGGGCCCTCTGGAGGGAGATAATGGGTTATGAGCCGCCTTCCGGTGACTTTCACCTCATATATGCATTCGGGTTTCTCTTTGCAGGGAAGAAGGCCCCCAACATAAAACACCTGTCCTGGGCCTATACCTTCATGAGCCCCCTTGAGGAAACCCAGGCCTTTTTCAGCCGTTACTTCGAAATCTTCGACAGAAAGGGCCCTTCGGTCCAAAGCGATATAGCAAGGGTGCTGAAGGGTTTTGTCAAAGACGGCCTTGTCACATGCGCTGCGGATGTCAAGATCGCACTTCTGTGGTGGAGGGCGTATCAGCATTGAGAAGAACTGTGTTCCTTTCGAGAAGGATCGTCATGATCTTGGGCCGCATCCTGCGGCTTGCGGCAGTCCTCATGGGGGTTGCTGCGATCACTTTCGGTCTTCTTGATCTTGCCCCAGGCGATCCCGCCGAACTCGTCCTCCTTGCAAGGACCGAGTCTCCTACCCCTCAGAAGATACAGGAGGTGAGAGAGGAACTCGGCCTTGATGCCCCGATGGTGATACGTTTTTTAAGGTGGACGTGCTCTGCGATTAAAGGGGATTTAGGGAGGTCCTTCAGGACTGGGGACATGGTTGCAGCGCAGATACTGGCAAGGCTCCCAGTGACATTTACGCTTGCTGCAGCGACCATCTTGTTTGTGATGGCGCTTTCAACCATTTCGGGCCTTGCCGGTGGTCTTTATCACGGCTCCATCCTTGACAGGGCCATCGGGGCCCTGACAGCCCTGAGCATTGCTCTTCCTGACTTCGTTTTGGGGGTGGTCCTGATAGTTGTCTTCAGCTCAAAGGTAGGACTTTTTCCCTTGGTAGGCATGAGCGGCCCCCAATCCTTTCTGCTCCCGGTTTTAGCCCTTGGCCTTTCCATGGCGGCCGTTCACGGGCAGGTTCTAAGGGCGGGGGTCATGGAGGTTCTAAACACAGACTATGTGCGCTTCGCCTATGCCAAGGGACTCAAACCCTGGGAAGTGTTGACGAGACATGTTGTCAAAAACGCGCTTCTTCCCGTGGTTACCCTTTGGGGTATCTCCCTTGGGCACCTTTTCGGAGGGGCGGTCATAGTTGAAAATGTCTTTTCCCTCCCAGGGCTCGGCACCCTGCTTGTTGAATCCGTTCTTCAAAGAGACATTCCCCTTGTGCAGGGCATAGTGCTTTTTACGACCCTTGCCTTTTTTCTGGTCAGCAGGCTGGTGGACGCCCTTGTAATAAGGTTCATGCCTTCCATGGCCTCAAGGCCTGTGGTGGGCGCATGAAAAGGTCAGGCCCCATCTCCTCATGGCCCGTTTTGCTTGCTGCGGCCTTCATCCTTTTAGGTCTTGCAGGTCCGATACTGGCTCCGAGAGACCCCGTGAAGGTGGATCTTGATAAGCGCCTTGAAGGCCCTTCCCTGCAATTTCCCTTTGGAACAGACGCCCTCGGCCGATGCGTGTTTTCAAGGACCCTTTATGGAGGGGCCATATCGCTTGGCTTCTCCCTGGCGGCAACCCTTTTTTCAGCCATCCTCGGGATCATCCTGGGCCTTTCCTCCTCCATGGGCGGAAGGATCTTGAGACCCATAGCTGACTGGGTCATGGATGTAATGCTTGCTTTTCCCTCCCTGATCCTGGCCGTGGTCATAGCAGGCCTCCTCGGTCCTTCAGCATTAAATACATCTTTGGGTCTTACTGCGGCGGGATTTGCCTGGTGGGCCAGGTTTTCCAGGAGCCTTTTTATCAAGGCTGGCCAAACGGATTTCGTGCGGGCCGCCATATCCATGGGCATACCAGGGCCGCGGGTGCTCAGGAGATATCTCTTTCCCCAGGTGATGCCCTCCCTGTTGGTGGCGGCCCTTCTGCAGGCAGCCGGCATGGTGACTGCGGTATCAGGGATGAGTTATCTCGGCTTCGGCGCTCAACCACCCGTGCCCGAGTGGGGGAGTATGCTCAGGGAGGCCCAGCTTTACATGGCCGATTATCCATGGGTGATGGCTGGACCGGGCTTGGCAGTCACCGTTTCCGTTGGCATATTCACGGCGGCCGGTGAGGCCCTGAGGAGGCGTTTTTCCCTGAAGCCTGTCACAAGGTGGTGACATGCTATCCCTTCAGATAGAATCGCTTTCCATCAAATCCCCCGGTCTTCCAGAAGCCATCGTTGAGGGAGTGGCATTTGAAGTGCCCAGGGGCGGCAGCGTCGGCATTGTCGGAGAAAGCGGGGCAGGCAAGACCCTTACCGCCCTGGCCGTCTGCGGCCTTGTCCCAGAGCCCCTCAAGTGCTCGGGTACCATGCGTCTTGACGGGAGGGAGATTGATCTGGGTGAGCGTAAGGCCTTCAAGGACCTGCGTGGAAGGGGTGTCTTCATGATTTTTCAAAGTGCTACCATGGCCTTGGATCCCACGATGCGCACAAGCGATCAGGTCTGTGAGGCCCTTGTGCGCGTAAAGAGGCTTTCCCGCAGGGCGGCCCTGCATAGAACCAGGGAACTTCTCTCCATGGTTGGATTGGGAAATGATATTGACAATGCCTGGCCCTTTCAACTGAGCGGGGGCATGAGACAGAGGGTCCAGATCGCGATCGCCATGGCCCTTGAGCCCTCCGTGCTGATCGCAGATGAACCCACAACCGGGCTTGATCCCTTCATTCAGATCCAGATCCTCGGTCTTCTGGATGACCTTAGAAAAAGTCTCGGGACATCTCTCGTAATCATATCCCATGATCTGAGAGTGATAGCAAGAATGACGGATTTCGTATGGGTGATGCAGAAGGGAAGGATGGTGGAAAGCGGGCCGGTTGCGGAGATATTCCAGGCTCCCCGCTCTCCCTATACGAAACGGATGATAGAGTCCGTTCAAAATCAGGAGGAAATGTGGAATGACCATTCCTCTCCTTGAAGCAATCAATATCTCAAAACGCTACATGACATCTTCTGGTGAAAGCAGCGCAATTGAGGGCATCAATTTGGCCCTTGAGCGCGGAGAAGCAATCGGGATAGCGGGACCGAGCGGGGCTGGCAAGAGTACCCTTGCAAGAATCATTTGCGGCATGGAGGCACCCAGCGAAGGAGGAATCTTCCTTGAAGGAATTGATATTCAAAGGGATAAGTCCATCAGAAGACGCATCCAGATGATTTGGCAGGACCCCGCGGCGTCCCTCAATCCCTACATGACCGTCGCACAATTAATAATCGAACCTATTGAGGCATTCAATAGAGCAACCGGGAACAGGCCAAAGGAAAGACTTGCTGAGCTGTCGGAAATGGTCGGTATCCCGAAGAGGCTTCTTGCTATGAGGCCCCACGAATTAAGCGGCGGCCAGTGCTTCAGGGTATCCGTCGCAAGGGCACTTGCAGCCGATCCCATCGTGCTTGTCTGCGATGAGTCCTTCTCCAGCCTCGATCTTCCATCCCTGGGCGAACTCATGGAGGTCCTCCAGAACCTGCAACGAATCCTCAATCTTTCCCTCGTCATCATCTCCCATGATCTCTTTGTGATACGGCGCATGTGCAGCAGGGTCGCTGTAATATTTGGCGGGAAAATCGAGGAGCAAGGGACAACACGCGAAGTTTTTTCCACCCCTCGAAGCCCCTCGACGAGGAAGCTGATCTCAAGCCTGCTCCCTTGGCCCTAAGGTGAAGCCGCCGAAGTCTTTCTCGGCAGCGCCACGCACCTCCATGTGCCTCGAAGAGCTCAAAGCAAGACGGCCACCCCGCTGTGAGCCTGTTCCAGAAACGGAGGTTTTATCGGCGCTTTATGGTACACCGTTCCGGCCTCGGTTAACCCAAGTTTGTCACTTTTTTGCTTATGGTATTGATATTCTTATAAGTGAATTTTTGGTTCTTCACTACAAATTTTCACTTGATGATCATCAGCCCTTTGACCCAAGTTTCTCAGCCTTGGAGGCTCAAATTGGGGTTTTCTCCGATCATGCTCTTCTAACCATTTGAGATCCTTATAGTGGGTTTCAGAAAAGCGGACATCGACC
>NZ_JBRAHS010000028.1:0-30752 GCF_052743555.1 Desulfosoma sp. | reverse complement strand
GAGGATTCCCTCTTCAACAGCATGAGGAGTCGCCATGAAGGCAACAGCTGGGGAATTGATGGACACACAGTACGACACCTTAAAGCCCGACCTTCCTTTAAGCGAGGCCGTGCGGGCTTTTCGGCGAGCCAGCACCAAGGGGCGCAAAATCTTCGGCATGATGGTCACCGACGATACGGGTCAGTTGATTGGAATGCTGTCCATGTATGACATTCTTTTATACATGCGCCCGAAACATATTCACATCTGGGGAGACATGGATGACATCGACGTCAAGGGGATCATGGATATGGCTTGTGAAAAAGCCAAATCGGTACGCGTCGGAGACATCATGACCACCGAGGTGGTCACAACAACCCCCAGCAGCCATATTTTGCGAGTCATGGACCTCATGATCAAGAAGCACATACGGCGCCTTCCCGTTCTGGAAAATGGACAAATTCGAGGAATCATTTACATATCCGATCTGTTCTACGACCTTTTGGAGCGTCTCTCTTACGAAGGCACCACCCAGTAGGGAAAGGCGATCATGGCTCACAGCGCCCCTAAGGACACATTGGGTCGCGTGCGAGTCGGCCAGGCCATGCGGCGGCAAGTGATTTACCGCCAAGAAGATGCCACCATCGGGTCGGCGATCAATGCGCTCATTAAGTACAAGGTTAGTGGATGCCTTGTTGTAGACGGGCAGGGCAGACCCACAGGTGTGGTTTCCAAAACCGACATCATGGGCGCCTATTATGCTGGAATCCCCATTGATGCGCCGCTAGAAACCATCATGAACGGCCCTCCGCTGTTTTGTTCTCCCAACATGCCCCTATCTCGAGCTTTGGAAATCATGCGTGAGAAGCGTGTGTACCGCCTTTTTGTGCGCACGGAGGAAGATGCCCCGGTGGAAGGCCTTTTAGCCTATCCGGATATCGTCGGCCTGCTTTATCGGGTCTGCAGGCACTGCGATTTCAGCCTGCGCCGCCGGCCTGCCGCCGACCCCGTCGAGGAGATTGTCAGATACCGAGTCTCTGAAGTTATGACCCCGGGAGTCACATCCCTTCCTCTAGACACACCGCTTTATGGGGTTATGGAAACTCTGGCGGCGCATCGTTTTGGAGCCCTCTTGTTGACGGACGCTGCGGGAGTCCCCCGAGGCGTCGTGTCGAAAACAGATCTGGTCGTGGCCTATCGGCGTGGGGTAAGTCCTCAGAGCCCTGCTCGAGACGTGATGACCCCAACTGTGTTCGGCTGCCTCTCAAACTCGGCCCTGGAAGATGCCATTCGCCTCATGATTTTCAGCGATATCCACCGACTCTTCGTCTACGAGGATCGTGAAGAAAACATCGTCGGCGTATTGTCTTTGTCAGATGCCGCTCGAGTGCGCTCAGGGTCATGTCACGCCTGTGCGACCAGCCGGATTCACATTTGACACCACCCATCCGCATTCGCCATGCCGCCAGAGAATTCATTTGAGCCCGTGAAGCGCCGAACAATTTTAAAGGCTTACGAGCAGATTTAGCAGGAAATCGACCTTCTGCGAGGCGTTCCAGAGCAGCCTGTGGGAGGATCTTATTCAAGGTTCTGGTCTGCGGAGCGAGCATTCACTCGCCCACACTTCATCCGGAATGGCTGCCCGGCCATCCGTGACGTGCAGACCGACAGGAACCGGTCTGTTCGAAACGCACCTCGGCGCGAACGCGTGGCATCGGAGGAACATCCTCCAGCGCATTCGTAAGTTCGCGGATCGCGAGAACGCGATGCCTCCTTGTCAACATGCGATCCTACGCAAAGGCCAGGGGAGAGGCCTTCACGGACAGGCTTCGGGAAACGCACCGGCCCCTTGTGGATGATAAACTCGTGGAAGGGCAAAAGGATCGGCGCCTTGGTTTTGCGAGCCGCGGGAATGGGCCGTTCGATGAGCTGCTCAAGGAAGCCCAAAAGATCGCGAAATGCTTCGATCCGAGTATTTCCTGGGCGGTCCACGGATCACCACGGCCTGAACGGTCAAACCAGCCAGAGCGCGGACAGGTCCGATTCCAGTTCCACAAAGGGTTCGGCCCTGACTTTTGCCGATTGAGCAAAAACTCCGACCAACACCCAACGGCCGTTTTCCAGCACGAAGACTTCCAGTGTGTGAAGGTCAGGATCCAAGAGCCAAAGGTGCTTTGCACCGTATCGGCCGTAAAGGGGCATCTTGACCGCACGGTCGCGGACAGCCGAGGCAGCAGAAAGCACTTCGCAGACCCAGTCAGGAACCACGGAAATCCAGTCGTGAGGTTCCTGCAGCAGAAACCCCTCCTTCTTCCAGCCTGCCAGGTCCGGTATTAGAATCTTTTTCCCCAAAGCAATGTCCGGCACCATCAGAATCACCCAGCCGCCCGAGCCCCCGCCACGGCCGACATCGTAGGGAGGAATAATTTCCCCCATGGCTTTTTCCCATCAAGATTCATAAAAAGGATGCTCTTGCGGAACCATCGCCGCCGATCCCTTCCATGTCAAGGACCGGCAAGCTCGCCGCATCATGCCCATGTCCGAAACCTTTCGGCTTTATACTGCCCACAGGCATGATGCTTGGTTCACGCGGCGGGGTTTCGTGCGGCAAGGACGATGCGAGCGCAGGCTTCGGCATCGGAAGCCGCATCGTGGTGCTGCAGGTCGATTCCAAGGTAACGGCACACGTCTGGAAGTTTCGTCGGATAGAGGCGCCAGCAACGGCGAGCCAACTGCATGGTGCACACGAAAGGCGTTTGCGGTATGGTCAGCTTATAGGTTTGGCAACAGGCGCGCAACACGGATCGATCAAAGGCCGCGTTGTGAGCCGCAAAGAATGCGGCGCCTTCTGCAAGCTGAATCAGTTCGGGCCAGATTTCTCCAAAAGTGGGCTCATGGCGCACATCCGCCCACGTGATTCCATGGATATGGCTAAAGCGAAATGTCGACGTCGGCGGGCGAATGAGTCGAAAGGCGCGATGAGCGACGCCCCCTCCCTGGACCATGACCAAAGCCACGGCACAAGCACTATTGCGCTCGGGGCTCGCCGTCTCAAAGTCAATGGCCGCAAAATCCTTATGAATCCATTCGTGCAGCGGCACGTTTTTCCGCTCCAGAAAGGGGACCGCTCTCCCCGCGACGCCGCAGGCGCCCGCGTCACGACCCCACGTTTTCACCCATGTCGGCCACCTTGAGGCTTTTCCGCACTTCACCCACGCGCCATAAGTTTCCTGACAAACCAGGATACCGTCGCTTTTGAAGCCATGGCCCGAGCCTCAGGATCGCTCAGACGGTGATCGACACCTTCCAAGAGCATGAGCTGCTTTTCCTCCGCCGCACAGCGATAATAATCCACGGCGTGATGCCATGGCACCAGTTCGTCGCCTGTGCCATGAACGATGAGGACGTTGGGAACGGGTGGAAAACCGTCCACGGGATTTGGCGTTCCCAAAGGCAGCTCGAACGGCCACGCGCGCTCCAGAAACAAAGGCCGCGGCTTCGCAGCGGTGGCTATTTCCAGCAGGCAAGCCGGCGCAGCCCACAGGGTCAAGGCCCGCACCACGCCTGGGAAAAGCCCCGCAAAGGCGTAGCTTAAAAACCCTCCAAGACTGGATCCAAAAAGACCCAAAACGGCTTCACCGCCCCATGGCCCGGGAGTCGATCGAGCCCACGCCACCACACACCGCAGGTCATCCAGACGCGTCTCCATAAGACTTGCCCCAAACCGTGACGTGTTTTCGCCGCAACCTGTAAAGTCAAACCGCACGGCCCAGAGCCCTTTTTGGGACAGGTGTTCGGCCATGCCCACAAATTTGAAGCTGTCCTTGGCGCTTAACAGCCCATGGCAACAGAGGACCACACCGGGGGGCTCGTTCGCCCTACCCGCGGGCTCACAGGGACCGTGCACCACCGCTGGTATGAGCCCTCGTGTCGAAAGAATGGAAACGGGCCTGACCACCGATTCTTTCATGCCGGTCCCCTTATTTCTTAGGCTCTTGAGCGGGTCGTCTCTCCACGACGGCGTATGGCATAAAGGGCAACGCCGGAAATTTCGTCATGGCCTTCAAAGGGAATGAACTTATCCTTGTAGGCAAACCGGGTCACGAGTTCCGCAAAGAAGCCCGGGGCCTGGAGCTGGGTGTTCTTGGCAAGAAAGATGGTGCCGCCGGAGACCAGGGCCTGATCCAAGAATCGCACCAGTGCCGGATAAGTGGCTCGGTCGTAGACGACTTCCGAACCCACGATGACGTCGTAGGGTTGACCGAGAAAGGTATCGTTCCAGTCGATCCGCTGTACATCGGCCCATTGTTCGCAACTGTTCAAAAGGACGTTGGCTCGAGCAAACAGCAGCGCATCCTCATTGATGTCCGAAAGGGTGACCCGATGCCCTTTACTGGCCATGTAGACCCCGAGAACGCCGATGCCTGTGCCGATTTCCAGAATGCGGCGGTGTGGAACCACCGGTTGATGGGCCCAATAGGACGCCATGACGAAAGACGCTTCCCAGACCTTGGCCCACAATGGAAGATCTTCCAGGGTCAAGTATTCCCTCTGAGCCAATTCCCCCACGTAGTCTTCAAAATCCGCCAATTGCAGAATTCGAAGAGTGTCCGACGCGATCTTCAGTTCCACCGTTTCCGTGCGGTACTTGGCCCGAAGAGCGTTGAGAATGCGGTTGAGTTCTCCATTGTCCACGGTGTCCTCCATTTCCTGAGCCCTAGCCCCAGGGATTTTTTCATGTTCTCAGCGCAAGAAAACCGGCTCCGCTTGCCAAGGGCTTTGGGCTGTTTTAAGTTGTTCATGATCCGGCCTCGAAGCTCGTCAGAACATGCTCTTCGAGGGGTCATGCGCGCCGATGGAGTCTTGCCGGCGTCCACGCTGTACAGAGGAACGCCTTTCAGCCGCGGTCGAACCACGCGGATGCGGACTGGAGATGTCCGGACGCGCAGGAGCGCCTCCCTTTGATGCCACGGGTTCGCCCAGCGATTCGCCTCGAAGGAACCGGCCCCTACCGGTCCGCATGTTCGCAGACGTCTGAAAACACAGATGCGGACATACTCGATGTGGACGCAAGAGCTTTCACCCAACGCTCTCAGACAGGCTTCCAGAGCCCTATGAGCAACCCGTAAAATCTTGAGCCCGCGGCGCGGGCGGGAGCCGGCGATGATCTCATCCATTCCTTTTCGAGAAGGCACGTACCTCATCGAAGCAGCCTATCTGCTCACGCCACAGAAGCGCACCCTGGAACTCACCGAAGGTATCCTGGAAGTCTACAAAGACACCTTGGGCACAAAACACCTGAGGGGCCGTGCCTTTGTCCACAACACCCTCATGGTCGCTCTTTTGGAAGAGGAAGAATCCCTGGACCTCATCCTGGACCTGGGGCTCGGATTTCGATACCGAATCCCGCAGCCCAGGCTGCAAGCCGGCAAGGTTTTCGAACCCCGCACCCGTTCCATCATGCACTTTGCCCCGTCCGCAGGCCTTGTCCCCCTTGCCGACGCCGACTACGAAGCCCTGCTTTCCACCGTGACCTTGCTTTCGCCCGAAGATGAACCCAGCATGTTTTGAGCCGCCTTGGATGATGAGCCTTCACCGCTTGACGCCTCATAGGGTACGCAAGGTCTCCTGAAAAAGGCTCAGATCCTCCGACGACCAAAGGCAGAAGACCACCCGCTCCACACTGGTTTCCTTCCCGGCCAAGAAATCCAGCACGGTTTCCAGCATCATCTTTGCGCACAGTTCCTTGGGAAAGCCGAAAATTCCCGTGCTAATGGCCGGAAAGGTCACAGAGCGCATACCTTTTTCCGTGGCGCGTCGCAAACTGTTGACGGTCGCCTGCCGAAGTTTTTCCTCCTCGTCACCTTCACCCCATCGAGGTCCCACGGCGTGAATAACCCAACGGGCTTTGAGACGCCCGCCGGTGGTGACGACAGCTCCCCCCGGAGGTTCCACCAATGCGTTAACATTCCTCCTGAATTTCAGGCCCTCCCTTGGTGCGAATGGCGCCGGCCACGCCACCTCCCAAGACCAATTGTCCATTGGCCGCATTGACAATGGCATTCGTTTCCATTTCGGTGATGTCGCCTTGGACGAGCACCACGACCTTGTCGCCCACTTTTCTTTCCACGTCCACAACTCAGCCCTCTCGACACCACGCCTCCACAAGGCGCGAAACGGCCCGATCCAAAGGAAGCCACCCCTCTTCAAAGGGAAACACCGCATAGGATCCCCCGTGCTCCCAACGGCGCAGTTCCGCCTTCTGCAAAAGAACCTCACGCACGGCATCCCGACACGTCACCGGAACACTCTCGAGGGCCTGCGCCACATGGTCCTGCAAGATCTTGCGTTCGCGATCTTGCAGCCACTCTTCCATCTTCCCCTGCACGGCTCCCTCCTTTGCACGGCAAAGCCTTTTCACCCTCTCAGGCTTTTCCCGCATACCGCTCCAAGGTGCGCATAAAAACCCGTACCGCCGCTTCCAGCTCCTCGCTGCCATCGGCATCCAGCCGTTCCGCCCATACGTCCAAACCACGGCGAGCCTGGGCCACTCGAGCCTCCACCACGGCAAGGACCTCATCCCAGCGGGAACGTGCCACCTCCGGCACCACAGTGGGCTTGGCGGCCTTGTCAAAAAACAGGGTCTGTCCCAGTTCGGGCACGGTGGTCTCTAGTTTCAATCGCCGGCGAACCATCTGAGCAAAGGAGGCGGCGATTTCCTTTTCGCCATGGATCACCACCACCTGCAGCTTCGGGTTGGTGAAATGGGAAAGCCACTGCAGAAGCTCCTCCTGGTCCGCATGGGCCGAAAACCCACCAATGGTAAAGACTTTGGCCCGCACCATGATGTCTTCCCCAAGAACCCTGACGCTTTTTGCCCCTTCAATGATGCGCCGCCCCAGGGATCCCTCCGCCTGATACCCCACAATGACCAAGGAACAGCCCCGACGCCATAGATTGTGTTTCAAATGATGGAGAATCCGTCCGGCCGTGCACATGCCGTTGCCGGCAATGATGACGGCAGGTCCCTTCAGTTCGTTCAAGGCCTGCGAATCCTGTGCGCTTCGAGAAAAGACAAGTTCCGGAAAATGGAAAGGATCATGGCCCTGGTGAATGATCTCTTGCGTTTGCTCGTCGAACTCATGGACCATTTGGCGAAAGATCTCCGTGGCAGCAATGGCCAGAGGGCTATCCAGATACACGGGAAGGCGCGGAATGGAGCCTTCCCGGAACAACTGTCCAAGGACGTAAAGGATCTCCTGGGTGCGCTCCACAGCAAAGGCGGGCACCAAAACCTTTTCACCATGTTCATAGCTGTAGCGAACGGCTTCGGCCAACTCAGCCACGCTCTCCTCATAGCTGCGATGCCGTCGGTTTCCGTACGTGGACTCGATAAACAAGGCATCGGCTTCAAAAATGGGCTGCGGATCTTTGACAAGCAGCTGATCCTTGCGGCCGATGTCTCCGGAAAAGACGATCTTGAGGCCATCCTTGAGATCACCCCGCCACAGTTCCAAAATAGAAGATCCAAGAATGTGGCCGGCGTTTCGAAACCTGACACGCATTGTTTCGGACACGGTGAGAAACTGGTCCTGGGAGACAGGCTGAAGGAGCGCGATCGCCTTTTCGGCGTCTTCGGTCGTGTACAAAGGAGACACCGGTGGGTGGCCTTTTCTCAGATGCCTGCGCGTCTTCCATTCGGCCTCCATTTCCTGAATATGCGCGGAGTCCAGAAGAAGAATGCGGCACAGGGCCGCGGTGGGCACTGTGGTGTAGATGGGCCCGTGAAAGCCGTCCTTGACCAGTTTGGGCAGTCGGCCGCTGTGATCGATGTGGGCATGGGTGAGCAACACCGCCTGAAGATCGGCCGGATCAAAAGGCCAGGGTTCCCGGTTCAAAGCATCCATGGCTTGGCCGCCTTGAAACAGGCCGCAGTCCACCAGCACACGCTTGTCGCTTTCTATGAGAAAACACGACCCCGTCACGCATCCGGCCGCACCATAGGCTGTAACTTTCACAAGAACCTCCTCGTCAGGAAAAATCGCTCAGAAAGGGCACTTTTCGAAAAAGATGGGAATCCGCCGCACAGGAAATCAGGGGCCATAAACCCATAGGCGGCTTCTCACGACGGCCAAGAACCAAAAAACCACCTTCTTCCAGGGAATCCACCACGGCGGCAAAAGCTTTCTGCTGCACCGCCGGTGCATAATACGTCAAAAGGTTGTTTCGAAGAAACACAAGATGAAAGCCCCGAGCGGGCGGTGCGTCCACGGAAACATCGTGACATCGCCAAAGAATGCCTTCCTTGAGTCCATCGCAGACGGCGACGCACTCCACCCCTCGCTCATGAAACCAGGCCGCTTGACGTTCCGCTGACACCTCATTAAGGCTGCTGCGCTGATACACGCCACGCTGAGCCGCTTCCAGGAATCGGCAATGAAAATCGGTAGCCCACAACTCCAGCTTCGCTCGAACAACACCCAAAGCCACCTGTTCGTGCCACAGCATTTTCAAGCTATAGACTTCCTCGCCTCGTGCACATCCCGCCGACCAGACGCGAACCGTGTTGCCGCTCCAGCCCACGATGCCGGGAAGCACATGCGTTTCCAAAACATGCCAAAGCTCTTGGTCTCGAAAAAATCGACTAATGGAAACCGCCAGAGCACGCCGGACGTCTTCGCTGAGTGCCCCGTCCCAAAGACAGCGCTCTAAAAGATCGGACACCGAAGCCACTCCCCGCGCCTGCATCAAGGCGTATAAACGCCGCTTCGCCCCCTTTCGCACCTTTCGGTAACCGCGCCACAGCAGCCCAAAGGCCTGCAGCACCCTTTGAAAATCCGCGTCATGGATCATGCCATACTCTCCTCAATGGTCTCCAAACGTAGAGACCGCTGCCATGGGCATCACTCTGCCCATCGTTCGCCCTGTTGGCCCCTATCCTTCAAGGCCGTCTCTTGGGTATCAAGCTCGATACGGCGCGTGCACCTCATGAGGTCCCAATAGGGCACGAAAAGTTCTTCTCGAAGAAGCGGCCTTCGAGAGTTATACTGATGTGAGTTGAGCAGCGGCCGTCTTTTTGAAAAGACGGCCGGCACATGCAGGCTTTGACTGCCAGAGCAAGAGCCAACTGTCAGAAACGCTCCTTGGACAGAAAACATTAACATAGAGCAGCACGCCCATGGGAAACCTCAGCACTCTGCATGAACAGGTCTTCACCAATTGCCTCATTGCCGAAGCCAACTATGCCAGCACTTTTTCTCTGTGCGGCCTGGTGCTTCGCCTGCGCGATTTGTACAAGTGGGAACAAGGCCTCTTGCCCTGGACCGAACCGGAACCTTCCGTGCTTATGGAATGGATCGAACACAGGGAAACCTCCTGGGATCCGTGGATGGAAAAAGATTTTCGCCCCTTAATGCTGGACGGCTCGCTGGTGGATCCCTTTGATGTGGAGGCCGTCAACGCCTATCTGGCCGGCTCGGGCCTGGTCTACGGTGCGGGGTTTGTGGAAGGACTCAGACCCACTTTTTTTCTCGGAAAGATTACAGAAACTAAGGAAATGGACGGCGCCGTGGTCTTTTGTGTGGAAAAGGAAACGGTTCGCGATGTCTTTGCGACGCCGGCCATGAGACAAGGAACCCGCATTTACATTCGCCGCCAACCCATGCTTTCCTTTCTGTGGGATCAGATCTTTGAAATGAGGCCCTCCGCGCGTTCGGCACTCACCTTCGCCTTTGCCGCCTACGGCTTGGATGTGGCCCAGGTGGCCCGACACCCGGGCCAGCATGCCGACGCGCTCCAAACCATCGCCCGAAACCAACTCCACACATGGATCTATCATGAATTGGGCGAAGTTCACGAGGACGCCTTTCGAGGTCATCTCTGGCACGATATCGTGGCCACCTACCCCAATACACCGATCGAAATCTATGCCAGGGTGCTCAAGGACCTGTGCGCCGACACCGACGACATGGGGCTTCTGCGCCACATCATCAACGAGAAAAACCAAGCGGCTCTGGCCTTTTATGTGGCGTTCCTCAGGCCCTTCACTCGGCTCATGTTTCCGGAAATCCTCGGGGCTTTTCACCGATTTCAAAAATCCCACGACTGGAACCTAATCGAAAACGCGCGCAACCAAGCAAAAGCCACATTTCACAGCCGGGCCGCCACCCTGGTGGCCATCCACCAGGAACACCGCCATCGCGGTGTGGAGTGGGCGAAAGAAAAAATTCTGGAACAGTGTATCGTTCCTCTGGGCATTGTGAAGAAAGCTCAAAGCAGCCCTTCCCGATAGGCTCTTTTCCTCATGCTCAGGACTTTTCTCCAAAAGGTGCCCTTGAAAGCGGCCCACACCGCGAAAGCCCCGCGGCGTGCTTGAGGCCCAAAAACCCATGAAGGACAGAAAAAGGGCCCTTGAACAGGTCGCACGTGGAGTCCGGGGGCGAAATCGCCGCTCTTGCGGGCATGCTTCCGAAAAAGATGCGGCACCGGGGTTTGCCAGGGCACAACCCAGGGTGCCGATCCCCAAAAAAGCCTTGACCATTCATCTTGATTCTATTATTTAACTATTACACTATTACGTTTTATAAAGCGGCAAGGAGGAGGCCGGGGCGGTGACGATTCAACATGAACGTTTGGAAAAGGCGGCGGAAATGCTTCGAGCTGTAGCGCATCCGGTCCGCCTTAGCATCTTGCAGATCTTGAAAAATGGCGAAAAGAATGTGACGGAGATCTGTCAAAGCCTGGGGTCGGCCCAATCCTACACGTCCCAACAGCTCAATATCTTAAGATCTCGAGGTATTTTGGCCTCGCGGAAGAACGGAACGCAGGTCTTTTACCGCATTGCCTTTCCGGGCGTTTTGAAAATTATTCAGTGCGTGTGCGCTCAGGGCGCCGAGGCTCCTGAATCCGGGGGATGAAAGATTCGACAAGATTGATGGAGCACGTTAAAGGACAAGGAGGATGTATTCCATGACTACAGAAACTCGAAAAAATCAGGAAGAAAAAACGTCGTGCACCTTCATTTGCAGCCGGGACACTTTGGACGGCGCCTACCCTTCTTTAATCCTGGGGTTGAACGCTGTGCGACTCGGCATGGAAGCCACCATCTTTTACACCTTTATGGGCATCAACGTCATTCGTAAGAACTTTCAAGAAAAATGCCGCTTTATTCCTCCGGGGCCCATGGGTGCCATTCCAGGCATGTCCACCATGGCCACTAAGATGATGCGCCGAAAGATGGATGCCGCCCAGATTCCTTCCCTAGGGGAACTCTTAGAGATGGCCCAACTGGAGGGCGTTAAGCTTGTGGCGTGCAAGATGACAGTGGACATGATGGGCCTGTCACTGGATGACTTCATCGACGGGGTTGAGATCCAAACAGCGGAAGATTACTTGAAGCACGCCGTTCATTGCCGCATCAACATGTTCACCTAAGAATAGGTCGTGGGTTGGGGGGGCGGCCCAAGGCCGCCCCTTGAGAAGCCCGTAAGGTGACGGTTGTGGGCCATAGCCGTCACAAGCTTCGATCCCATCTTGAGATCTGTTCGGCGCCGAACATTCGTTCCCACACCAAGGTCTTCGTATCCGTACGACCACGCAAAAAATTTTTCTGATCGCCATATCCGGTCCACGCACGGTGTGGGCCGTGTCCAGACCATGACCATCCAGGCGCAAGATCCCCTTTTGGAGCACGCTTCAGGCCTCATGAGTCCGACTGCAACTTTCCCGGCAGGGAAATCGCTGTTTGCCCGGTCCAGGCCTTTTCGACGCCGTCGCTTCGGCGGACGGGCGAGACCGATAACCTCTCACCAATCGAGACTTCCCCGAGTTTTGATTGGGAGCATATTTCTGACACTAGTTTGGGCACGTCCTTTCGGTTAAAGGCTGTAGGAGTACCGCAAGGCGCGATAAGGCATCGCGGCTTGCGCCGCTCCCACCAAAGGGTTTATCGGACAAAAACATCGGCACACTTCTGCCGGAATCGGCGCCTCTGTTTCTGCAGCGCCCCCCGCGCGTGGGCCCTCAGTGGGCACATGGGTGCGCCGTTGCCTTTAGAAGAGGCTTGATGTATACGTCCGCCAAGTTTCCATGGTTTCCACTGTGCGGTCCTGGCGATCCGCCGCTTTCCGCTCTCTGCACCAAAAAAGGCGGAGGCATCCACGCCGATGGAAGTGTCGGACCTTGATCTGGAGGAACTTCGTGCATGTGGCGCATCGTTCAAAGCCAGAGGACAGAAAAACTTTTTGACGCTTTTTTTCAGCGTCTCATGCGCCCCTGTGAGGAGGCCGCCGACCCCATGACCCCCGAGGTCGTGGTGGTCCAAGATATGGGCATGGCCCGTTGGCTGACTCACCGTTTGGCAGAGCGCCAAGGTATCGCCGCCAACATACAATTTCTTGTCCCCGCGGCCTTGGCGGATTTGGCCTACAGTGCATGGCTTGAGGAAGCCCCATCCGTTTGGGATTTCAGGGGAGCGGCACCTAATAATCGGGCCGTCATTTCGGAAAAATTAGCTCCTAACGGCCAAAACACATGCGGACGGCCGGGAGGCCTTCCCTCCGCCATCGAAGGCCAGGATGAACCCGTGAAGGGAACGGCTGCGGATGGTCCAGTCGGAATCTCGAAAAGACCGGCTCCTGCTGGTGCGGCCATTGCCGCGGAAGAAGATCCCTGGGGGCGTTTAGGTCTCACCTGGCGCCTTTTTCGGCTCCTGAGCACTCACAGCCAGGACCCACAACTCCAGAAACTGCACCGCTACATAGGGAATGACCCCACAGGGGAGAAACGGTATCAGCTGGCAGCCCAGATTGCCGCCGCCTTTGACCGTTATATGGTGTATCGACAAGACGTTTTGCTTTCTTGGGAAGACGGAAAGCATGCAGACGGGCAATCGGTTGAAGAGCCTGTAAGCTCATTGTCCGGAAAGCTTTCCTGGGAAACCGGAAAGGATTCCGATTGGCAGGCGCATCTGTGGCGATTGCTGGCTAAAGAAAATCCCGCGAGCCACAAGGCCCGAAAGCACGCTCTGTTCATGAAGGCGATCAGCAATCGTTGCGGCCCTCGGGTGCCCCAAAAGCTGCCGAGCCGAGTCCACCTTTTCGGTATCACCATGATGGCGCCGGTTCACTTGGAAGTTTTTAATGCGCTGGCATTCCACATTGAGGTCATACTCTATTTTTTGAACCCCAGCCGAGAATATTGGGGGGATGTTTTCATGGCTGCATGGCAAGGTGCAGGCTCAGAGCCACAACCCATCTGGCATGATGGGGAGTTGTTTCCTTCAAAAGAAAGGATCAACCCCTTGGTGGCCTCATGGGCCCCGTCCGGCTGCTTTCTTTTGAATCGCATGCTGGACGTGGTCGCCTGTCACCAAGATTGCTTTGAGGACTTTGAGCCACGCACTCTTCTGGAATGGGTACAATACGATATTTTGACCCTCTCGGACCGTCGAACCGAAGAACCCGAAAAACGTTCCCTATGCTTGAACACGGCATCCATTCAAGTGCACGCGTGCCACAGCCCGATGAGGGAAATTCAGGTGTTACACGACCAACTGGCATATTTTCTGGAAACCCTTCCCGATCTGACCCCTGAGCATGTGGTGGTCATGGCACCGGACATCGGCCTCTATGCACCGTACGTGGAGGCCGTTTTTGGGACTCGGGATGATCCTCGCCTTCCCTGGAACCTTTCGGATCGAAAGTCTGTGGAAGAGGACCCGGTGCTCCAAAGTATTCTGGACCTGCTGCGCTTGCCCCAGTGGCGCTGCACGGCTTCTGAGATTTTCTCGCTCCTGGAAGTTCCGGCCATCGCAGCCCGCTTTGGCTTCACGGACGAAGGACTGGAACGGGTACGCACCTGGGTTCGAGAGGCGGGCATCCGCTGGGGGCTGGATGAAACCATGCGCGCCGAAATGCAGCTGCCCGGGAATGCCGAGCACACGTGGGGCCGAGGTCTGGAACGTTTATTTGCCGGCTACGCCCTGCCCCCACAGGAAATCTTTTGCGAGCAGGTGCTTTCTTATCCCGACGTGGAAGTTTCGGATGCTCCATGGCTCGGCGCCCTTTCCACCCTTTTGGAAGCGGTGGCCAAGTGGCGACGACGCCTTCAAGAACCCAAGACGCTGGAAGAATGGCGCCTCCACGGCAATATACTCGTGGACGATTTTTTCCACCCCGATGCTGAAGAATCCCTCGGATGTTTCCGCCGGGCTCTGGACACCTTGGCCACGGCCGCTCGAAACGCCGAATGTTCGCAACCGATTTCCGTCCACGTTGTGCGAGAT
Source organism: Desulfosoma sp. (assembly GCF_052743555.1). NCBI lineage: Bacteria > Pseudomonadati > Thermodesulfobacteriota > Syntrophobacteria > Syntrophobacterales > Syntrophobacteraceae > Desulfosoma > Desulfosoma sp. Next base: position 16,489 of record NZ_JBRAHS010000028.1, on the reverse strand, counting down.
CAATTAGAGGAAATCCTTGCCCGATCGCCCAATGTGCGCCGCTTTCTTTCGGGCGGCATCACTTTTTGCAACCTGGTCCCCATGCGCGCCATCCCGTTTCGTGTGGTCTGCCTTTTGGGCATGAATGACGCCGATTTTCCTCGAGCGGAACACCTGCCCCCCTTTGACCTCACGGCCCAAAGCCCTCGACCTGAAGACCGGCGTCGCCGTTTGGAAGACCGTTATCTTTTTCTTGAAGCCCTTCTGTCGGCACGGGACGTCTTCTATGTGAGCTACATCGGGCGCGACATTCGAGACAATTCCCTCAAGGTGCCCTCGGTGGTGGTCTCAGAACTGCTGGACTACATCGAACAAAGTTATAACGTCGAAAACGGGTCCATCATGGACGCCATCGTCCTGGAACATCCATTGCAACCCTTCAGTCGTCGCCTGTTTGACGGTTCCCATGCGCAACTCTTTTCCTATGACGCCATGTGGCTGCGGGCGGTGCAGGTTGCAGAACAGCCCAAAGTTCCGCCTTTTGTGGATCAAGCCCTGAAGCTTGAGGCGCCAAAAATGGCCGAAGTGGCCTTGGATGACCTTATTCGATTTTTTGAAGATCCCTGCGCCTGGTTTCTTGAAAAACGGCTGGGCATGATCCTTTCGAAAAAAGAAGACGCCCTGGAAGATGAAGAACCTTTTGGGCTAAACGACCTGGAACGATACCGGCTGGCGGATGAGATCCTGGCTGGTTTGCTGCAAAAGGAGGACCCTCAACAGATTCAACGGCGCGTGCGAGGCCGTGGGTGGTTGCCGCACGGGGTTGCCGGAGATCTTCTTTTCGAGGAAACGTTGCAGTCGACACAGGCCATGGCCGAAAAGGTGGCCGATGAGCGAGGCATGTCGCGGCGCGTGGTGGAGGTGGATATCCCTGTGGGGGCCGTACGCCTTCGCGGCTGGCTTCGAGACGTTACGGAACGAGGCCGCTTGGTCTACCGCCCGGCGCAGATCAAGGCCAAGGACCGGTTGCGGCTCTGGATTCGGCATCTGGCTCTGTGCGCCGTACGTCCTTCATGCGTTGATCTGAAAAGCGTCCACATCGGAAGGGGAAAAGAAAAAGAAGACGTCTTTCGCCTGACTTCCGTGGACGCACCGGAAAAACACTTGGCGGATCTGGTTCAGCTTTGGCGGGAAGGGCACCAGCGCCCTTTGCCCTTCTTTCCGGAATCCAGTTGGATCTATGCCCTCAAGAGCTGCAAAACGGCGAGGCGGAGTCCCCCGGCTGAAATCTGTGGAAAAACCTGGAAGGACGACTTTTCCAGGAAGGGGGAGGCTTTTCGTCCTTCGGTTCGAACGGCCTTTCGCGGCCTGGACCCCTTGAACGACACCTTCGTGCACCTGGCCGATCGGGTTTTTGGCCCCATACTGAAAATGCTTCCAGATTCCTAATGACGAAAGGGCCTGTGCGAAAATGCTGTCCAAGGATTTTTGCGCTCGGGTCAAGCATTTCCAGCGCGCAGCCTTTTATTTGGACGTCCTTCTGGACGTCCGCTCATGCTCGGACCGCGAGGACGCGGTCCCTCCGTTGGGACATGTGGGCCCGTGCACACGGCCAAAGTGAATCATCTCCCACGAACGCAATAAACCCGCGAGACGGGAAAGACATCGGCTATTCGGGCTGTGTAAATAACAAGGACTTCAGCAAAGCATGACTTCGAGATCAAGGAATACAGTTATGCCGCAACTTCTGGATCCGTTACAGCTTCCCTTGGACGGCGTGCGGCTTATCGAGGCCAGTGCCGGCACGGGAAAGACGCACAATATCGTCACTTTGGTGCTCCGCTTGCTTTTGGAAAAGGGCCTTCAGATCGGGCAGATTCTTGTGGTCACATACACCAACGCGGCCACCGAAGAACTTCGCGCCCGCATACGTCAACGGCTTCATGCAGCGTTGCGACAGATGGCCGGCGGCCAGGTGAACGATCCCGTCCTCGTCGCCACATGGAACGCTCTCGATGACTCCCGGAAGGAAAACCTGGCCAGGCTTATAAGAAAAGCTGTTTGCCGTATGGATGAAGCGGCCGTTTTCACCATCCACGGATTCTGTCAAAGGGTTCTTCAGGAATTCCCTTTTGAGTGCGGCCTCGCTTTTCGTTGGGACGTGATGCCCGACGATGCCGCTTTGTATCGAGAAGCCGCCGCCGATTTTTGGCGTCAATGCATGGGACAGGCTTACCCCATGGAGGCCCGATGGCTTCTCGAGACCATGAAGGGACCCGACCGCTTACTGCAGCACCTTGCAGCCATGAGAAGTGTCGTGACTCCAAAGGTTTTACCCGAAACAACCGCTGCGAACCGACGATGCTTCGCAGAGGCCGAGGCGTTGTTTCAAAAAATTTGCGCCACGTGGCATGAACTCAGGAAAGATATTCAGAGCCTTCTTGCAGAACACGAAGCCATTGATCGCCGAAGATACAAGAAAGAAGCGTTGGAGCAGCTTTTTGAAGCCATGGACGCCCTCTGCGCATGGAAGACACCGTCGCCGTCTCAGCTTTCTTCTTTCAAGATGCTCACCGCCTCCATGCTGGCCCAAAAGACGAAAGAAGGAAAGAAGCCGCCAGCCCATCCTTTCTTTGATCTTTGTAATGACTTTTGGCGGCTTTTGGCAAACCTGGTTGAAGGCTATCGCATCTGGCTCTTAAAGACCGCTCAGAATTTTGTGAGCCAAGCCGTATGGCACCGCAAAGACGCCGAACGGGTCTTGGCCTTTGACGATCTACTGGTGCGGCTCCACCAAGCCCTCTCTTCCGAACCATGGGGTTCGGCCCTTTGTAAGAGGATTCGGCAAAAATTCCCGGTGGCCCTGATCGACGAATTTCAGGACACCGACCCTTTGCAATACGGCATTTTCCAAAAGATCTACGGCATACCAAACGGCCCCGCCCTTTTGTGCCTTATCGGCGACCCGAAGCAAGCCATCTACAGCTTTCGCGGCGCCGACATCTTCTCGTACGTGCGCGCCAAGCGCCACGCCGGCCCCTCAAACACCTATACTATGGACACCAATTGGCGCTCCTCTTCGGGGCTCGTGGCCGCCGCGAACCATCTCTTTTCCAGGCACCCTTACCCTTTCATCTTTCATCAGGACATCCCCTTTTACGCCGTCCACAGCGGCCCCAACGCCGACGCCAACCAGCTTCGCCTTCCCGACAGCCCACAGGCGGCTCTCACAATTCGTTTTCTGCCCTCAAACGACCATGAAAAAAACAAGCAAAACCTGATCCTTTCCGACGCAGCGCGTAGAGGCGCTGCGTCGGACTGTGCCGCTCAGATCGCCAGATTGCTGAACCTCGCTGAGCAGAACCAGGCCACTATCGGCAAAGAACGCCTCAAGGCTCGAGACATCGCCGTTTTGGTGCGGTCGCATCGGGAAGCCCGCATGATTCAGGATGCGCTGCGTCAGAGGGGCGTGGCCAGTGTGAGCTTACAGCGGGACAGTGTGTTCGATACCCAGGAAGCCGAAGATCTCACAGCAATTCTTGAAGCAGTGGCCGCTCCCGCGGACGAGCGACGACTGCGCACGGCCTTGGCCACAGAAACTCTCGGCTGGAACGCCTCCCAGCTTATCGCCCTAGAGAGGGATGACACCTTCATGGAAAGGGTGCAATCCCGCTTTCATCGATATCGAGACTTGTGGCACCGCCACGGCTTTCTCACCGCCTTCATGATCCTGCTCAAAGAAGAAGACGTCCCGAACCACGTGCGATCCCTTCCTGCCGGGGAACGCCGCCTCACCAACCTGCTGCACCTTGCGGAACTGCTGCATCAGGCCTCTCAAACCCGTCCCGGAACAGACAAGCTGCTGCGCTGGTTTAAAGATCGTCAACGTGCCCAAGATGCTCCGGAAGAAGAACAGCTGCGCTTGGAAAGCGATGAAAATGTGGTGCACGTGGTGACCATTCACAAGAGTAAGGGACTGGAGTATCCGGTGGTGTTCATCCCCTTTCCCTGGACGCTCAAACCCCGAAGCGTAAAAAAGGATGATCCGACACGGTTTCATGATCCAAAAGACCTTTCCCTTTGCGTCGACCTGGGATCCAAAGACATTGAACAAAATCGGCAACTGGCTCTTAAGGAGGAGATGGCGGAAAACATGCGCTTGCTTTACGTCGCCTTGACGCGCGCCAAGTCCATGTGCGTCACTTGGTGGGGCCGGATCAATGAAGCCTCGGCTTCGGCCATGGCGTATCTTCTTTTCCCTTCCCCCAGCAGCGACCCTCTCGAGGCGACACCTGAAAGCACCATGGACAACTTTTCCACGGACGAAGACCTTTTAAGAAGTCTTGAAGACATAGCTCGATCTTCTTCAGGGGCGATCACTGTAGAAAAAGCGCAAGTGAATGGAGAGGCACGCCGGCATTCTTTCGAGGAAAGCCCACCCCAGTTGCAGGCAAGGACATTTCATAGGGATTGGGGCCCGCGGTGGCGTGTCACCAGTTATACGCACTTGGCCATGGGGGCCGAACCCCACACGCCCGACTATGACGCCGTCGCGGTCGAAGAACCCGAGCAGGGCACACCGAGTGAAGAGATCGAGCCCATGTTTCTTTTTCCTCGAGGTCCTCGAGCAGGACAGTGTCTTCATGAAATCTTGGAAAGGATCCATGTCTTTTCGGCATCGGCTCAGGACCTGCAAGCCGAAGTGGCTGAGGCTTTGGCGCGGCACGGTTTGGAACCTCACTGGCAGGATTCAGTCCTTTCTATGGTCCAAAACGTTCTGGCTACCCCTCTCAAATGCGACCGTGCGACGGTTACTCTGGAAAGTCTTGGCCAGGAAAATTGTTTTCCGGAGTGGGAATTCCACTTTCCCGTAGGTCCATTGGACCCGCCGCGACTGTACACCGCCCTAGAGGATAAGGCCTTTTACGAAAAGTCCGTTAAAGGACTGCAGTTCGAAACGCTTCAGGGGCTGGTGCGAGGCTTCATTGACCTGGTCTTTCGAAGCGACGGCCGCTATTTCATCGCCGACTACAAGTCCAATCACCTGGGAAACCGCCTGGAAGACTACGCGCCCAACCGCCTTGAATCGGCCATGCACGTGCACCGCTATCCCCTGCAAATGCTCTTGTACACCGTGGCTCTGCATCGATATCTCAGCGTTCGTCTGCCAAATTACGACTACGATACCCACTTCGGCGGCGTGTTTTACCTGTTCTTGCGCGGCATGCGCCGGGAAAATCAAGGAAACACGGGAGTCTTTTACCACCGTCCAAAAAGAATCGTCATTGAACGGCTGGACGCTCTCTTTCGCCAGTCATGCCATAAGGACGACGCGCATGGAAAACGAATTGGATCTCCTGGAGCGCCTCGGGGTTCTCAGTCCCTTTGACCGCTGTTTTGCTCAGTGGATTTCGAGAAGGGATGCCAACGGCGTAACAAGGGCCGTAAAGCTGGCAGCGGCTCTGGTGAGCCAGCGGCTTCGCCAAGGGGATGTGTGCATTGATCTTCGGGACTGGGCTGAACGACCTCTTTTTCAGGTCACCCGAGCCGAGGACCCTCAAGTTTTTGGATTTCAATTGAAAAGGTGGCTGGATGCCCTGGCCCGTTCCCAGGCGGTGCACGTTGTGGATGCCAAGGTCGCGCTCACTGCCTTGACCAAGCCCAACCCCATTCGAGAATCCGCCGAGTCGTATGATGGCATGGGCTCGGATTTCCAAAAAGTCTTGATCCCTTCTCGGCCTCTGGTGCTGGAGGGAACCCGGTTATACCTTGCCCGCTACTGGTTTTACGAGTGCGACCTGGCATGGCGCCTGAGAAAACTTGCTGAAGACTGGATCGACGTTCCACCGGAACTGGTGTGCGCAGCGATGAAAAAGGTGTTTCCGCCGGTTTCGCCGAATGAGGATGTGGATTGGCAAAGGATCGCCGCCGCTGTCGCCGCCATGAAAAGGCTCTGCATTATTTCCGGAGGTCCCGGCACGGGAAAGACCTACACGGTGGCCGCCATTTTCCGCGTCCTGCACTATATCTATGAAGAGCGGCCGCCGCGCATCATCTTGGCAGCCCCGACGGGCAAAGCGGCGGCCCGCATCACGGATTCCCTGCGTCAATCCCTGGCGTCCTTTGCCCACGGCATACCGGGCAAGGAAAACCTTCCTCAGGAGGCGCTGACGCTGCACCGCCTTCTCGGAATGCGCCAAGGGCGCGCCCTGCCTCGATACACTCCGGAAAATCCCCTGCATCTGGATGCGCTCATTGTGGACGAAGCCTCCATGATCGATCTGCCGCTCATGGCCCACACGGTGGCGGCTTTACCGCCTCATGCCCGGTTGATCCTTTTGGGGGATAAAGATCAGCTGGCCTCGGTGGAAGCTGGCAATGTGTTTTGCGACCTGTGCGGGCGACTTTCCCAAAAGCCTGTTTATCAAGGGCTTAGTTGGCCTATCAAAAGCCGCGAATGGGTAGAAAAGCTTCAGTCGGCAACCGGCATCGAGCTTCCCATCTCGCCCCTGAGCAACCCTTCCATTCACTCTCCTCTCAGTGACTGCACTGTTTTTTTGGAGAAAAATTATCGCTTTCCACCCCAGAGCCCCCTCGGCCGCTTGGCCGCGAGCATCCGAGCCGGCACTCTCAATGCCGAGGCGTTAACGGGGAAAGCGTTTGCCACACCGAATGCCTTGGCAAAAGAGGGCCAGGCTAGAGTGGTCTGTCGCTGGGTTCAAGAACGCGAGCTTTCCCAGGCCTTAAACCCCTTAGTCAAAGACCATTTTCAGAAGGTGGCGTGCGCCCAAAACCTTGAGGAAGCTTTTCGAGAACTTGAGGCTTTTCGCATTCTGTGCGCCGTTCGGGAAGGTCCCTTTGGCGTGACGTCGATTAATGAACTTGTGGAAACCGCCTTGGCGCAACTTCAACGCATCCCTGCCGAAACGCGCGCTTACAAAGGCAAGCCCGTACTGATCGTTGAAAACGATTATCAGGCAGGGCTTTTTAACGGCGATGTGGGCCTGCTGTGGCCCGACCCCGAGGATACAGGCCTCAAGGCCTGGTTCCGCGATCTTGACGGCGGCTTTCACAAAGTGCGCCTGTCCCGCCTTCCTGCTCATGAGACCGCTTATGCCATGACGGTGCACAAGGCTCAAGGGTCCGAATTCTCCCGCGTGCTCGTGATCCTTCCGGATCACGACGCCAGAGTGCTCACCAGGGAACTGCTTTACACCGCGGTCACTCGGGCACGACACGGCGTGGAAATCTGGGCCCAGGAAAACGTTCTGCAGAGTGCGCTGCAGCGTGTGACCGAAAGGCGCTCCGGCCTAGGGTTTCGCCTCTGGGGCGCCGCGCCGTAAGCAGGGTCCAGTGACTTTTTCCACGTCGGCGGCCTCTCAAGCTTGTCTGAAAATGCCGATTTCGGCCATCTGCGGCTTCGTAACTAGTTGAGATTGATAGTCTGAAATTGGCTTTTGGGGGCTGTTTTGATTGCATTCTGTAGGAGCGCCGCAAGGCGCGATAGGGCATCGCGGCTTGCGCCGCTTCTACAGAACGTGTTCTCGGACGGCCTCCTCGCATCGCGGTTTGCGCCGCTAGCGCTGCAGTTGTTTTCGGACGGTTTCTCAGAAGCGCGTCCGAAAATGTTCTTGGGAGCAGCCATGCAAAGCGAGGATGTCTGTTGTAGGCGCGGCCCCAGCGGCAAGCCCGGGCCGGTGCGGGTTCCACAGGCCCATTCGGTGACATGTGCAGATCGCGCCCTGCGGCGCTCCTGCAGAATGGAACGAAAACCGCTCCCAAAAGCCATTTTCGAGCGTGCTTTCAGTCTCAGGGAGAAGCCGTGCGCCCCACAGTGAAAGAACGAATGAACCTTGACGGTGAAAAATGTTCCTGACAGCCAGGTGGGAATGGGATAAAATTTATTTAAGTTGAAGGCGGCCCGCGGCGTGCCTGAGTTGAAGCTGTCCTTGACGGGATCGCGAGACGGAAAGTGGTCGCTCCCACGCTCATGACTCGTTGTTTTCTCACATCCTTCTCCATGGCTTTTCCATGACGGTCACAGGTGCACATTGATATGCCGCCGGTTCTGGCATGGGGCGTCCATGTGTGGGGGCATAGGACCGCCTCGGTCAATGGTTCGCGCATTAACGCAAGGGAGGTGAGCCATGAGGACGACACTGACAGCCATCAAAGCGGACATCGGCAGCGTCGGAGGGCACATTCAGCCCAGCCGCAGGTTGTTGGAGACGGTGCTGGAGCATGTCAAGCAGCACCACCGGGGCATGCTCATCGATTTTCGGGTCACCTACACCGGCGATGATATCGCCATACTGTGCACGCATACTAATGGCGTGTGCAACGAGGAGGTACATCGACTGGCCTGGGAAGCCTTCAAGGCGGGAACCGACGTGGCCAAAGATCAGGGGCTCTACGGAGCGGGGCAGGATCTTCTCAAGGATGCTTTTGCGGGCAACGTTCGAGGGCTGGGGCCTGCGGTGGCGGAAATGGACATCGAGGAGAGAACCTCCGAGCCCTTTCTCTTTTTTGCCGCCGACAAAACCGATCCCGGCGCCTACAACCTGCCCCTCTATTTGGCCTTTGCTGATCCCATGTACTGTTCTGGGCTCATTCTTTCCCCCGGCATGTTTCAGGGCTTTTCCTTCACTATTATGGATGTGAACCATGTGGAGGCCGACCGCGTCATCACCTTGAATGCTCCGGAAGAGCTTTACAATATCGCGGCTTTGCTGCGGGATCCTGAACGATTTGTCATCGAATCCATTTATTCCCGGCAAACGGGGGAACAGGCCGTAGCGGTAAGCACCACGCGGTTGCACAACATTGCCGGAAAATACACTGGAAAGGACGATCCCATCATGCTGGTTCGCGTGCAAGGAGCCTTTCCGGCCACAGGGGAAGTCTTGGCGCCGTTCAATCTGGGAGCATACGTGGCGGGTTTCATGCGCGGCAGCCATAACGGCCCTTTGATGCCCGTGAAGCAAAACACGGGAACATCCTTTTTTGACGGGCCTCCGATCGTTTCGTGCGCCGCCTATTGCGTTCACAACGGGCGGCTGTCTGAAGCTGTGGACGCTTTTGATCATCCATACTGGGACCGCGTGCGCCAGAAAGTTGCTGACAAGGCGACGGAAATTCGCCGTCAAGGCTTTTTTGGCAACGCCATGCTGCCGTACGCCGAACTGGAATACGGCGGCATTTTGCAAAAGCTCAAAGATTTGGACCAACGCTTTCAAGTGCGTTGAGTTCAGGGATGGGCCCATACGGCGCCGGGAACTTTGGGAACAGAGACGGCGCCTTTGAAAACCGGGAACATCGCTTCACATCACTAGAAAGGCGCCTTGATGCGTGTGCGCTGGAACACGTGGTCAGGGAAAAAACCATCTGGCGCCGGGGTGCGCTCTCACAAAAAAGTGCCCGTCCTTGGGTGACAAGGCCCGAGTCGTAAAAAAGAAGCCGTGATGGGCTTCCATCACGGCTTTTATTGATCTTTTTGCGACATCTTCATGAAAGCAGCGTGGGCACGCCCCAACCGCGAAACCCCACCGTGCGCCGCGCCGGCAGAACGCCGGTTTTATAAAGAAACCTGAAAATGGCATCAACAGGCCTGTTCATCCACGGTGGTGAGCCATTCCCAGAAGGCATCTTCGACCACCCCCGGGGGGATGCCACTGGTCGGGACGGGCGGATTTGAACCGCCGACCCCTAGCTCCCCATGCTAGTGCGCTTACCAGACTGCGCTACGCCCCGACAGTGTCTCGCTCTCATAGCACCAAAACCTCGAGCATGTCAAGGGAACCGGACCGAGCGGTTTTCTCCACCTTCTTCCGCCTCGTTGGCAGGACGCAACCCCAGGATCTTCATCTTTCGATGCAGGTGCGTTCGTTCCAATCCGATGTTGTGCGCGGTGAGCGACACGTTCCAGTCAAATTCCTTGAGTTTTCGCCACAGATATTCCCTTTCGAAATGGGCGCGGGCTTCCTTGAAAGTCGGGTAACCGTAGGGATCGTTCCGAGGTTCATCGTGGCCCAGACGGCGCAGAAAATCTTCCGGCAGATCTTTGATGGTGATGGTGCGCGAGGGCGTCATGATGACGAGGCGCTCCACGAAATTTTTCAGCTCCCTGACATTCCCCGGCCATAAATACCGGCTCAGCAGAGGATACACTTCCGGGGCGATGACCTTGCGGCCCATGGAACTTTCCCGAGATAATTCGTCCAAAAAATCTTCCACCAGCAAGGGAATGTCTTCAATGCGCTCCCGTAAAGGCGGCACGTGAATGGGAATGACGTTCAATCGAAAATAGAGATCCTGGCGAAATCGGCCCGCTTGAATTTCTTGGGACAAGTTTTTGTTGGTGGCCGCCACAATGCGCACATCCACGCGAATGGTTCGAGATCCGCCGACGCGTTCAAAGGACTGTTCCTGCAAAATGCGCAAAATCTTGGCCTGAGTCTTGAGGCTCATGTCCCCGATTTCATCAAGGAACAAGGTCCCGCCGTCCGCTAGGTCAAATTTGCCTCGCCGCCTTTCCTGAGCCCCCGTAAAGGCCCCTTTTTCATGACCGAACAGTTCGCTTTCAATGAGTTCTTCTGGAATGGCGGCGCAATTGAGTTCGATGAGCGGCCTCTGCCTTCGGGGACTCAAGAAATGAATGGAGCGCGCGGCCAGTTCCTTACCTGTGCCGTTTTCTCCGGTGATGAGCACGGTCGCGTTGCTGGGAGCGGCCCTTTCAATGAATTCCCGCAGCCGCACGATGACGGGGCTCTGGCCGGTGATGCGGTAGCGTTTTTCGGCCTTCTGACGCCAAATCAGGTTATCCGACTCCAGCCGGGAAACCTGCAGAGCATTTTGCACGCTCACCAGCACCCGTTCCAGGGACAACGGCTTTTCCACAAAATCAAAGGCCCCCATGCGGGTCGCCCGCACGGCCGTTTCAATGGTGCCGTGCCCGGAAATGATGATCACCGGAATCGCCGGATAAACCTCTTTGATCCGTTGCAGCACCTCCAACCCGTCCATACCCGGAAGCCAGATGTCCAGCAACACCACATCGGCAGGCTCCTTGCGCAGTTCCTCCAGGCCCTCTTCTCCGGAGGCGGCTAAAACCGCCTCATATCCCTCGTCCTCCAACACACCCTTGAGGGATCGAAGGATGTTCGGTTCGTCATCCACCACCAGAATCTTGACTGCCATGGCCTTCCCTGCCGTTCCTGCCCTTTGACGACCGTTATGTCCAGATGGCGGTGTCTTCTCCAAAGGCCGCCGCCAATTCAATAACGAACACTGTGCCGTGGGGTTCGTTGTCCCGAAGCCGCACAAAGCCGTGATGATCCGCAACAATCTTGGCTACAATGGCCAGACCCAATCCCGTGCCTTTTTCTTTGGTGGAAAAATAGGGTTCAAAGACCCTGCCCTTGGCCTCTGAAGGCAATCCGGGCCCAGTGTCCGCGCATTCCAATCGTGCGATTTTCAGAATGGGATCGTAGTCCAACCGAATTTCCACGTCCCCATCCTGACCGTCTAGAGCCTGCACGGCGTTTTCCAAAAGATTGTTCAAAACCTGCCGAAACTGATCCGGATCCAACAAAAGCACCGGAAAATCCTCACTACATTTGACCATAAACCGAATGTTGGCATGGGTGTGTCGGTATAAAGCGACGGCTTCCTGAGCCAAGCGCTTCAAATCGCACGGCTGCGGATGGGCTTCCGGCATGCGGGCAAAATGGGAAAATTCATTCACCAGTCGCTTCATGTGGTCCACTTGCTGGATGATGGTTTCCGTGCATTCGCGAACCACCGCATCCGCCCCAGGCTCCACTGCCCCGTAACGGCGCTGCAGTCTTTGGGCGCAGAGTCGAATGGGCGTGAGAGGGTTCTTGATTTCATGGGCGATGCGGCGCGCCACTTCGCGCCACGCCGCCGCACGTTGCGCCCTTTGCAGTTCGCTGAGATCGTCCAAGACCACCACGGCGCCCTGAGGCCTTTGGTCTTCGTCGTGCAAAACGCTGACCTTGACCAGCAGAGCCAGGAGGCGATTGCCTACCGTGAGCTGCACCTGTTTCTCCAGGTAAGGTTGTCGACTAATACGATAAAGCCTCAGAAAAGATTTGACCACATCCAAATGTTCCGGCTGCAAAAAGTCCCCGTAATGCCGCCCGGTGATCTCGTCGGCACGGATTCCGGACATCTGTTCGGCCGCCTTGTTGATGGCCCGCACTCGCCCATCCGCGTCCACGCCGACGACCCCGGTTCCAATGTTGGCCAAAACGACTTCCATGTAACGGCGCCGCGCTTCCAGCTCTTCATGGCTTTCCTGCAACGCTTGATACGCCTTGGTCAGTTGCTCTTGGCTCGCCCTCAGGTCCCCCACCATGTGGTTAAAGGATGCCATGAGCAGGCCCATCTCGTCCTCCCGATCCACATGCAGGCTCACGTCCAGATCCCCGTGAGCGACCTGGTTTGTGGCCGTCAGTAAGCTTTGAATCGGGCCGGTGATATGGCGCGCCAGGTACAAGCCAAACCAGATGGCCGCAAAAGCCACCAGAAGCGTCACAATGGAAAAGGCGATCACGTAAGTGGTTTTCAACGGGGCCTGGAAAAGCTTCAATTGTCGGTAATTCTGATAGCCCTGCACCACGGTGTTTAATTGGGCTGTAAGCTCCGGCGGAAATTTCCGTAACAAACCCAGGTAGCTCGGCTGGAGCGATTCGTGGTCCCCTTCATCGAGGCGACGCCACACGATGAGAGCGTCTCCGTCTTCTCCCATGGGCAACGGCACGCCTTCGGTGAGCGCCGCCGAATCCGTCAGGCGCTCTCGAACCGTCTGCGCCAGGGCGGTCTCAAACCGCGCCCATTGGGGCTGTTGCCAGACCACCCGTAACACCTTTCCCTCCCCGTCCATGACAAACACGGCGGCGAGCTGATGCCTTCGCCAAAACCCCGGCGGTACATCGAGAGAAAACATGCCGTTTTCTGGCATGGCTCCCTTGGGGAAAACCTCCGCTTCCACCGCCTTCAATTCTCCAAGCAGATCCTGCCGCACCTGCCGCAAATACCCTCTGGCCAGCTCCAGGCTCTGCGCCAAAGACTGCTCCACCTTGGCGCTGAACCAATAATCCAAACTAAAGGACATGAACTGCACGGCCACACCAAAGAGAGGCACGGTAGGGATCAGGGTCAAGGCAACAAAGGCGAGGGTGAGGCGCGTGCGGAGCCTGTGGCCCAGCACCCCTTTCTTGCGCTCAAAGATTAGCTTCACCAATTGGCGAATCACCAAATACAGCAGCAGAAGCAGCAAAATCAGGTTGATGTTGACCAGGGCGATGAGCAAAACGTTGCCGAAAAAGGGCAGTTCTGATTCGTAATGAAACAGCCAGCCCTGCAAGCACCCCAGAAGCAACACCAGAGACAGGACCGCCAGAATCACGGCCCTTTCACGTCGACGGCGCCGATGCATCGTGGTGGCATCTTGGGATTTCATGACGTCATCTCAGCGGGCTGGGGCATGGGTGTAGACGGCGGTGGCCCAGGGTGTTTCAAAATCCCAAAGGCTGACGAAAAAGAAGATGTAGCGCAGAAAGGAGGGCACCTGAGCTTTCGACAGTTCCGCCTTCACCTGCACCAGATAGGTCTGATTCGGAGCCAGGCGCCACAAAGCCAGGACGGGCAGGTCCCTGACCATACTCATCCAGGCCTTAGCTTCATCCCAGTACTTGGTTTTAAGCCACGACCCGGGATCCTCCGCCCGGGAAACCCAGTACTGCTCATGCAACGTGTCATAGCGGATGGTCCGTTCCACTGTCGCTGCCAGCAAACGCTCACGAAGCCAGGGCAATCCGTCCTTGTCCACGAGAATGTGAATGCGAAAGGTTGTGGCCACGCCGCTCTGAATGGCCTGTTCCATATCTTCATTAAAGCAGTTGTCGATGCGAAAGCTGATCTTGAGACTGGGAGGATCGGCATAAGCCGCTAAATCCACAATATCCGAACGGTTGCGGGCCCATGCCGGGTCGGAAGCCACCACCATCACGAGCCAAAGACACCCTGCAAAAAAAAACGCCTTGCGCATCGCGTCCGACCCTTCCCCTTCATGGATGTGCTGGGGCAAGGATTCTAGCGAAGGCGCTCAGCGTTGACAAGAAAATAGGCTGAAGCCGCTCGGCCTTTCGCCTTAGGCGGGTACCACCGGAGGTTTCCAATAAAGGTTCGAGCGGGCTGGCACGAATCGGCGTGCCGGAGCCGCAGCTGCCGGAACACAGCGAACGTAGCCCGGCCTTTCGCACAGGGCCCGCAAAAGCCGATTGTGCAAAGCGTGTCCCGCCTTGTAGGCCTCAAAGGATCCAAAAACCGGGAAGGGGCACAACCCCAAGTCGCCCACAAAATCCAACACCTTGTGCCGCACGCACTCATCCCGGTACCGCAATCCGTCGGGATTAAGCACATCCAGGTCATCAAAGACCACGGCATTTTCCAAGGATCCACCCAGAGCCAGCCCGCGACTCTGCAGATGCTGCACCTCCCTTAAAAACCCAAAGGTGCGGGCGGAGGCCACATCCCGCGCAAAAGAACCCGGATCAAAGGACCAAACAAAAGCCTGACGCCCCACTAAAGGATGCGGAAAATCGATGGTGTAGCAAATACGCAACTCATCGGATGGAAACACCTTAATGTAGGCATCTCCTTGACGCACCATGAACGGATGATGAACGCGCAAACATTGCTTTGGAGCCTTTTGGACCTTCAGGCCCGCCTCTTGAAGAATTTCCAGAAACGGCTTGGCACTGCCGTCCAAGACCGGCATTTCCGTGCCATCGATTTCCACCCGCAGGTTGTCCAGACCGGCCACCCGCACTGCCGCCATGAAGTGCTCCACCGTCGACACAGACAGGCCATCCTTCCCGATCACGGTCGCCAAGGATGTGTCCACCACATGGTCGTAACGGGCCGGCACAGCGGGAGCGCCCGGCACATCCACGCGGTAAAAAACAACGCCGTGATCAGGAGGCGCGGGACGAAGCCTGACATGCACTCGAGCCCCCGAATGCAGGCCCGTCCCGCCAAATCGCACTTCCGCTCGAATTGTATGCTGCGTGAAAAGGTCATAGCGCACTGGTCTCTTCCTCCTCGCCGTCTCCTAAGAGCAAGGGGCGTACCAGCCGCCCATCTCCCCCTTTCCCCGCCTTCAAGATGCTCGCTTATGCTTGGAATTTCCTAGTCTTGCTACACCATCACAGCCCATGAGCCTGTGAACCGCCCCGGCATGCGTGTGGCGCAAAGCCCACAAAACCCCTGCCAGTGTCTTCTTTCTGCAACGCTAGTCCCTTTTCAAAGTGAATTTCCAGGCACACCACCAGGAATCCGGGTGGGCGTCCGGAGGGCACCCCACGCATTCCGTACGGATTCTTGGATCGATGGTTTCCGCAAAATAGAGGTATTCCACAAGTCCGGCCGATTTGCATGGGTAGTCCGGAAGACCTTTGCGCTTGCGCGCCCCCTGAACACGGCAATCGACCATGCGAAAGATAAAGCTTTCCTCATCCACGTCCTCGATGGTCTGGCGGTTGATACGGGCATAGAGGCGGTAGCCCAGGGCCGCTTTGAGACCGGTTAATCCGGGAAGTGGAGGAAGGCCAAGAAGTTTCTTGATGCGCAAGGCCTCATAGGGAGAAAAGCGCGTCCAACATGTGTCATTG
Organism: Desulfosoma sp.; assembly: GCF_052743555.1. Lineage (NCBI taxonomy): Bacteria > Pseudomonadati > Thermodesulfobacteriota > Syntrophobacteria > Syntrophobacterales > Syntrophobacteraceae > Desulfosoma > Desulfosoma sp. The sequence continues at coordinate 815 of NZ_JBRAHS010000028.1, read as the reverse complement.
CACCGTTTGGCGGCATCCATGCCAAAGCGCTTTTCCACGGCCTGAAACCAGACGCCGTCGTTGGCCAGCCAGTTGGTGCCCACGGCGTCCATGAGTTCCAACAGCTTGGCTTTATCCAGGATCTTCAAGGCCTTGGGTACATCGCCATCCATTTCAAAGCCCAGAACTTTCGACAAACGCTTTAAAATGATGGAGAAAGCCGCATCCCCGGCTTCCGCTTCCACATCCATGGCTTTGGTCATGCCCAGCTGGTATTCCACTTCCCGAAACCAGCACCCGTAGTGCACCAGAGTGCGCCGCAGTCCGTCCATCACCCACGGAATCAGTTCCTCTGCCGTCAGCTCTTCAAAGTTCTTGATTGCCGGTTCCTGACTCATAAGGACCACCTCCTGTTCGATTGTCAGCATCCACCCTGCTTCCCGTCCATTCATCATGAAAGAAGCACCCCAACGATCGACACCACCATCGCATGGTGCGTTGGCTCTGATGGAGAATCTCTTCCACCCATGCTTCGGCTACAACGGCCAATCCCTCATGTCTCGGCACTATCCAGGGTTTGGCGAACGCGCGTTGCCAAGTCTTTGTACCCGAAAGGCTTTTGGAGAAAAGACACCCCCGGGTTTAAAACCCCATGATGGGCAATGACATTGGCCGTGTAACCCGACATATAGAGGACGTTTATTGTTGAACGCCCCTCTCGAATCTCTGTCGCCAGGTCTTTTCCGTTCATGTCGGGCATCACCACATCGGTCATGAGCAGATGAATCGGGCCTTGGTGTTCGCGAGCCATGGCCAAAGCCTGTACTGGATGGGAA
>NZ_JBRAHS010000013.1:60474-115966 GCF_052743555.1 Desulfosoma sp. | reverse complement strand
TGGGCCCGAGGGAACGCAAACTCTTCGATATGGCCGACCGCCGCGCCTTGGACTAATGGGGTGTTTGACCGCCGGCCTGCTCTGGGAAAGCCGGCGGTTTTCGAGCGCAGAAGATCCGGCGAGAAGCCGGAACGTTTCGGCTTTGAAACGACGATAGCGTCCTTAAGAAGAGGAGTTGGTTATGTCTCGGTTGGTTGCCTTTGCGGCCATTCAAGGTGCGTACAACATCGTGTCTAAGGTTGAGGGCAAGTTCAAGGAGGCCATGGACAAATACGGCCCGAATCAGCCCTTGGAATTTCCCAACACCGCCTATTATTTACCCATCATTTACTCCATTCTTGGGATCAAGGTGGAAAAATTGGCGGATGCCGAGCCGGTGTTGGAACGATGCAAGAAGCTTTTGCCTCCCCACATCAAGGGCAGGATTCACACCCCTTATCTGGGGGGCACTCTGGATGCAGGTATGGCGGCGATTTTGGCCGAGGAGATTTTCGAAGCCATTCGTTACGTTGAGGATCCAGACTTCTATCAGCCGGTGGAAGATCCGGATGTGGAAGCCGGAAAGCTGTGGGTGGGCGCGGCCGACGATACCATCATGCGCAAACGCGGCATCGAGTTCGTGGACGGCAGCGCTCCGGGTTTTGCGGCCATTGTCGGCGCGGCACCCGATCCTGAAACGGCGAAGATGATCGCCGAGGAGTACCAGAGAAAAAATCTCTATGTGTTTATGTGCGCCAACCAAGCCGGTACCACCTTTACCCAGCAGCTCCTGGACGCGGGGGTGCAGATTGGATGGTCCACACGTCTTGTCCCCTTTGGTCCGGACATTTCCGCAGCCGTGTTCGCGTTGGGTTTTGCCAACCGCGCGGCCATGGCCTTTGGCGGTGTGCAGCCCGGCGACTACCGAAAGATCCTTCTGTATAACAAGGACCGAATCTTCGCCTTCGTCAATGCTCTGGGTGAAGTGAACGCCGAATGGGCGGCCAACGCCGCCGGCGCCATCAACTGGGGATTTCCGACCATTGCGGACACCGACATTCCGGAGATTCTGCCCACGGGTATTTGTACCTACGAGCATGTGGTGTCCAGCGTGCCGCACAGCAACATCTGCGCCAAGTCCATTGAGGTGCGCGGCTTGAAGGTCACCATTACGGAAGTTCCCGTGCCGGTTTCCTACGGGCCGGCCTTTGAAGGGGAGCGTGTTCGAAAAGATGACGTCTATCTCGAGTGTGGTGGTGGCAAGACGCCGTGTTTCGAGCTGGTGCGTATTGCCGAGATGGATGCCGTGGAAGACGGCAAGGTGGAAGTGATCGGTCCGGACATCAAGGACGTGCAGCCTGGAGGTCGCCTGCCTTTGGGAGTGGTTGTGGAGGTGGCGGGCCGAAAGATGCAGGAAGACTATGAGCCTATCTTAGAGCGCCAGATCCACCACCTGATCAATTATGCTCAGGGCGTCATGCACATCGGGCAGCGCGACATCGCCTGGTACCGCATCGGCAAGGCAGCGGTGGAAAAAGGCTTTACCTTGGAGCACATCGGAAAGATTCTGCATGCCAAGTTCCATCAGGATTTTGGGGCCATTTTTGACAAATGCCAGGTCAAAATTTACACAGAGGAAGACAAGGTCAAGGAGCTCCTTCATGTAGCGCAGCAGATGTATCGCACCCGCGACGAGCGCATTGAAGGCATGACCGACGAAACCACGGAAATCTATTATTCATGCACCTTGTGTCAGTCTTTTGCTCCCACCCATGTGTGCGTCATCAGCCCGGAGCGCACGGGGCTTTGCGGAGCCTATAACTGGCTGGATTGCAAGGCGTCTTATGAAATCAACCCTACGGGGCCGAACCAGCCCATCGCCAAAGGGGAAACCCTGGATGAGCGGTACGGCAATTGGAAGGGGGTGAATGAATTTGTGGAAAGGGCTTCGCGTGGTGCCGTCTCCAGCTACAATTTCTACAGCGTTGTCTATGATCCCATGACGACCTGCGGATGCTGTGAATGCATCGCTGCGGTCCTTCCCATCTGTAACGGCGTCATGACTGTCAACCGGGATTACCCCGGCATGACTCCCTGCGGTATGAAGTTTACGACCCTGGCCGGCACCATCGGCGGCGGCACCGTCACGCCGGGCTTTGTGGGGCACAGCAAGTATAATATCACGCAGCGGAAATTCATCGCTGGAGACGGCGGCATCAAGCGTCTGGTGTGGATGCCTAAGATGCTCAAGGAGGAAATCCGCGAACGGTTGATCAAACGCGGTGAAGAGATCGGCATTCCCAATTTCATCGACATGATCGCCACCGAAGAGCAAGGTGTCACCGAAGATGAAATCCTGCCGTTCCTTCAGGAAGTGGGCCATCCGGCGCTGAGCATGGAACCGATTCTGGGCTAAAGAATGGGCTGAGGGCGGCGCGAGACGCCCTCAGCCTCTTTGCGTATTGTTAATGTGTGAGGCGATGAGGAGAAAAACACATGGGCCTGACAGGAATTGAAATCTTCAAGCTTCTTCCCAAAACCAACTGTGGGGACTGCGGCGTTCCCACGTGCTTGGCCTTTGCCATGAACCTGGCGGCGGGCAAGGCCGAGTTGGATGCATGTCCCCACGTTTCTGAGGCGGCAAAGGAAAAATTGGCTGCCGATTCCGCGCCGCCGGTGCGGCCTTTGACCGTGGGAACCGGCGAGTATGCCGTCAAGGTTGGCGGTGAAACCGTGCTCTTTCGCCATGAAAAGACATTCGTCAATCCTCCGGGGCTGGCCACCCTGGTGACGACGGCGGAGGATGCTGCGTCCGTGGACGGCAAGATGGCCCGATTCAAGGCATGCCAGTTCGAACGTGTGGGCTTGAATCTGCGCCCGGAAATGTTTGCCGTCAAAGACGCCACGGGGAACGCTGGGGCCTTTACGGCGCTTGCCAAGAAGATCGCGGACGGAACCGGCGCGGCATTGATTTTGATCTCAGACAAGGTGGATGTCTTAAAGGCGGCCGCGGCCGAACTTAAGGACAAGAAACCGCTTTTGTACGCCGCAACGGCGGACACCGCCGAGGCTCTGGGGGCCGTGGCCAAAGAGACGGGATGTCCTTTGGCGGTTAAGGGCGATGGAACCCTGGACAGTGTCATTGCGGTCACCGAAAAGCTGGCGGCCATGGGCCTCAAGGACATCGTGATCGATACGGGTACGAGGGACCTCAAGAAGGCCTTTGAAGAGCAGATTCAGATTCGGCGGGCAGCCGTCAAAAACCGTTTTCGGCCTCTTGGCTACCCCACTATCATTTTTGCCAACGAAATGGCCGACGATCTTCTGAACGAGGCCATCGTGGCCGCCACCTTTGTGGCCAAGTATGCGGCTTTTATCGTCATGAGCGATGTCAAGCCGGAAGTGCACTTTCCTCTGCTGCTGGAACGGCTGAACATTTACACCGACCCGCAGCGGCCCATGACTGCAGAACAGGGGATTTACCCCATCAACAATCCGGACGAAAATTCTCCGGTTCTGGTCACCTGCAACTTTTCCCTCACCTACTTCATCGTGAGCGGCGAAATTGAATCCAGCCGCGTGCCGTCCTGGCTGCTGGTGCAAGACACGGAAGGCCTTTCGGTGATGACCGCCTGGGCCGCCGGGAAGTTCAACGGCGAATCCGTGGGCACTTTCGTCCGAAAATGCGGTATCATGGATAAGGTGAAACACAAGTCCATCGTGATTCCTGGCTATGCCGCGGCCATCAGCGGGGAACTGGAAGAGGAGATTCCGGGCTGGAACGTGGTCGTGGGTCCGCGGGAAGCGAGCCATATTTCCAAGTTCCTCAAAGAGTTCAAGCCGCAATAAATCTTCGGAAGGGTGGGCCGCACCTGTCGGTGAAGGGATGGGGCCGACAAGTGCGGAGCATCGCGAGCATCACGGCGCCAATGCAAACGCACAAGGAGGGTGCCATTCCATGAAGCTTATCGGCGAAAATCTAAATATCATGAGCAAAAAGTACGGCAAGGCGCTCAAGGAGCGTGACGCCAAGACCCTGCAGGAATTGGCGGTCCAAGAGGCGCAGGCCGGCATGGACTACATTGACCTCAATATCGGCCCCGCGGGCAAGACCGGCGAAGAACTGATGTCTTGGCTTGTGCCCGTGATCCATGAGGTGGTCGACCTGCCTCTGGCTCTGGACACTTCCAATATCAAAGCCATCGAAGCGGGACTCAAGGCCCATAAGAAGGGCCGGGCCATGATCAACTCCATCATGGTGCGCCCTGAGCGAATGGACGCCCTGCTCCCCTTGGCCAAAGAATACGATGCGGAATTCATCGGCCTTCTCTGGGGACCGGAAGGTATGCCTCGGGATGAGAACGAACGGGGCGTATTGTGCGCGGAAATCCTCTTCCGTGCCACCGAAATGGGGATTCCGGCTGAGAGGATCTACATCGACCCCATTCAGACGCCGGTGAATGTGCAGCAGAACCAGATCATGAGCGGCTTGAATTTCATGAAGATGTTTCCGGACATGGCGCCGGGGTGCAACAGCACGATCGGCCTTTCCAACGTGTCCAACGGAGCGCCGGAGAATCTGCGGCCCATTCTGAACCAGGTGATGCTGATTTTGTGGAAGCGCTGGGGCATGAGATCGGCCATCGTTGACACCTTTGACACCGAGCTGCACAAGATTGCCCGCGGCCAGAGGCCCGAACTGGAAGCTCTGGTGGCCAAAGTGGAGGACGGCGAAGAAATTGACATGGCATCTTTGAGCAAGGAAGAAAAAGACTTCGTCAAGACAGCTCGCGTTATTCTTGGACACACTCTCTATTCCGACTCATGGCTTGAGGTGTAATACGCACCGGACCTCGCCTGTTCCACGTTTCTTTTTGACACAAAAACCCCATCTCTGCGAGGTGGGGTGTTTGTGTCTTTGGCCGGTTGCCGAAAAAAGAAGGAGGGAAGCAGACTCTATGGGCAAGCGTTATGTCTATTTCTTCGGGGAAGGGAAAGCCGACGGCAGCGCCGCCATGAAACATCTTCTGGGGGGCAAGGGGGCTAACTTGGCGGAAATGACCAACTTGGGCATTCCCGTGCCGCCAGGATTCACTATTTCCACCGAAGTCTGTACCTATTTCTATCAAAACAAGGGTGTTTATCCACCCCAATTGAAGCAGGAAGTGGAAGAGGCGTTAAGACGTTTGGAAAACATTATGGGACGGCGCTTCGGGGATAAAGAAAAACCCCTGCTCGTGTCGGTGCGGTCGGGAGCAGCCGTCAGTATGCCTGGCATGATGGATACCGTGCTGAATCTGGGTCTCAATGATGAAACGGTCCAAGGTTTGGCTCGGGAAACCAATGATCCTCGTTTTGCCTACGATTGCTACCGACGATTTCTGAGTATGTACGGCGATGTGGTTCTGGGGTTGAAGGCCGAAAGTGTCGATGGCATCGATCCCTTTGAGGAAATCATCGACGAACTGAAAAAGTCCCGTGGCGTTCAGTATGACAACCAACTGAGCGCTGAGGACCTCATGGAGCTGTGCGAGCGCTACAAGGCGCTTGTTCGTCAAAGAACGGGCAAAGATTTTCCACAGGATCCCAAGGCGCAGCTTTGGGGGGCCATCGGGGCGGTCTTTGGCTCCTGGGACAATCCACGGGCCATCGCCTATCGGCAGATCCATGAAATTCCAGACGATATGGGCACGGCGGTCAACGTACAGTCCATGGTCTTTGGCAACATGGGCGACGATTGCGCCACGGGCGTGGCTTTCACCCGGAATCCGGCCACAGGAGAGAATGTCCTCTACGGCGAATACTTGGTGAATGCTCAAGGGGAAGACGTGGTTGCTGGTCTTCGAACCCCTCAGCCCATCAACATTCGGCAAAAGACGGACCCGCAGATGGTGTCCTTAGAGGAAGCCATGCCGGAGGCCTATGCCGAATTGGAGCGGATTCGAAAGATTCTCGATCGGCATTATCGCGACATGCAGGACATCGAATTCACCATTCAGCGCCGAAAACTGTGGATGCTCCAAACCCGCACGGGAAAGCGCACGGGCTTTGCCGCATTAAAGATCGCCGTGGACATGGTTCGCGAAGGCATTTTGACTCCGAAAGAGGCCCTATTGCGCGTGGAACCCAATCAATTGAACCAGCTGCTGCGCCCCATCTTTGATGCACAAGCGAAACAAAAGGCCGTGGCCTCCAAGGCTTTTCTGGCCAAAGGATTGAACGCCGGACCCGGAGCCGCCAGCGGCCGCGTGGTTTTTAACGCTGTGGATGCTGAAAAATGGGCCGAACGCGGTGAGAAGGTGATTCTGGTGCGCTTGGAAACATCCCCGGACGATATTCGCGGCATGCACGCGGCTCAAGGCATCCTCACATCCCGCGGCGGCATGACATCCCATGCGGCCCTGGTGGCCCGCCAAATGGGGAAAGTGTGCGTTGTGGGATGTGGCGATTTGGAGATCGATTACAAGCTTCGCCGAATGACCGTTGACGGTCGTGTGGTCAAAGAAGGCGACTGGATTTCCGTGGACGGCTCCACCGGCGAAGTTTTTCTCGGGCAAATTCCCACTCGACCCTCTGAAGTCATTCAGGTGCTGCTGGAAAAGACGCTCAAGCCGGAGGAGTCCACGATTTTTCAGGACTACATGGAACTGATGCAGTGGGCGGACGCCCACAGGCGCTTGGGCGTGCGCACCAATGCCGACCAGCCCGATCAGGCCCAAACGGCCCTTCTTTTTGGAGCGGAAGGCATCGGGCTCTGCCGCACGGAACACATGTTTTTCGAAGGTGAGCGCATACATACCGTGCGCGAGATGATTCTTGCGGAAACGCAAGAAGGTCGGGAAAAGGCTTTGGCCAAACTCTTGCCCATGCAACGGGAAGATTTTAAGGGCATCTTTCGGGTCATGAAGGGATTGCCCGTGACCATTCGAACGCTGGATCCACCGCTGCATGAATTTTTGCCCTCGGAAGAGGCGGACATTCAAAAGGTCGCGGCCCAAATGGGGGTTCCGGAGGAGCGCGTGCGGGCGAAGATTCAAGCCCTTCACGAAGCCAATCCCATGTTGGGGCATCGAGGGTGTCGGTTGGGAATCGTTTACCCCGAAATCACGGCCATGCAGGCGAGGGCGATTCTGGAAGCGGCCTGTGAAGTGAAGAAAGAAGGCATTGACGTGCATCCGGAGATCATGATCCCTCTCGTGGGACATGTGGCGGAGCTATCCCATCAGAAATGCGTGGTGGACGAGGTGGCCCGTCAGGTCATGGACCATTATGGCATTGAGGTAGACTACGTGGTTGGAACCATGATCGAGGTGCCTCGAGGCGCCGTCACGGCCGATGCGATTGCCAAGGAAGCCATGTTCTTCTCCTTTGGCACCAATGACCTTACCCAGACTGTTTACGGCATCAGCCGCGATGATGCCGCCAAGTTCCTTCACGATTATCTGGAAAAGAAAATCTGGGAGTTTGATCCCTTTGAACGGATCGATCAGGAAGGCGTCGGCCAACTCATGAAGATGGGAGTAGAGAAAGGCCGGGCCACACGCCCGGACTTAAAGGTGGGCATTTGCGGGGAACACGGAGGGGAACCGTCTTCGGTGGAGTTTTGCCACCGGATCGGCTTGAACTACGTCAGTTGTTCTCCGTTTCGCGTGCCTATCGCTCGTTTGGCGGCGGCACACGCGGCCATTCGAGAACAATAGCTGTTGTGCATCATGAGGTCATGGCCCATGGAGCGCCCCATTCGACTGCGCCGGTCTGTCCTTTCAGTTCCTGCCAACCGAGAAAAGATGGTTCGAAAAGCCCTGAGTCTTCCAGCAGATGTCATCATGCTGGATCTGGAAGACAGCGTCCCAGTGGATGAAAAGGAAAAGGCTCGTCACGCCGTGGTGGAGGCGCTTACGGCTTCCGGGTGGAATGGTCGTGTGCGTGCCTATCGCATCAATGACATGGGCACACCTTTTGCCTACAGAGATTTAGTGGATGTGGTGGAAAAGGCGGGCTCTCGGCTGGATGTCATTGTAGTGCCCAAGGTCAACGATCCCTCGGAAATCAAGGCCATCGACTATTGGCTGACCCAAATGGAGATGCGCTTCGGTTTGACGAAGAAAATCGGCCTGGAAGCGTCCATTGAGACAGCCCAGGGTATGCTTCGCGTGGGCGAGATCGCCGCCAGTTCGCCTCGGTTGGAAGCGCTGGTTTTCGGCATCGCCGACTATGGCGCTTCCTTGGGCATGCCCAGCGGCGGCATCAGCGGCCATGGGGATGCCGAAGAGCCGGAGGCGACCCGCCTGCGATGGCTTTTCCCTCTGAGCCGAATGGCCATGGCGGCCAAAGCGGCAGGCCTGGCCGCCGTGGACGCTCCCTTCGGCGACTTTCGCGACGTCCAAGGGTTAGCTCGTTCCTGCGCCATGAGCCGTGCTTTGGGTTATGACGGCAAATGGGCCATTCATCCGGATCAACTGGACGTCATCAATAAGGTCTTTACGCCCACAGACGATGATGTGGCCCGCAGTTTAAGGATCGTGGCCGCTTATGAGGCGGCAAGGGCTCGAGGTGAGGGATCTGTGGCCGTGGATGGTAGAATGGTGGATGCCGCTTCCGTTCGCCTCGCGCAGGTGACGGTCAAGGTGGCGGAAACGGCGCGCCGAGACCGAAACCGTACCTGATGAACCCGATCCGGTCTTGAGCAGCAAAAAGGCCTTGAGGGAGGCGCTTAGACGCCCGAAGATGGATTTTCCTTATCCGCTTTTTTGACGACCCTTGCGCGTACGCTCCGCGACGTTCCCCTCTCCATGCCCCCTCCAGGAAGACGTTGAACCCCAAAAGGGATGGAATGTCTCGAGGAACCATGCACAGGGTTATGTCGCCGAAGCCGACGGCACCTCAGCCCCCATCAAAAACGCAGGGTCTGGCAGTTGAGGCACCAGCCGTGCTGAAGGAACAAATTGTTCGACAGAACAATGAACTGCAAATTCTTTTTGACATTTCTTCCGCCATTCACAGTTCGCCCCGCCTCGAAGACGTCCTTCAGCAGTCGTTGCTGGCCATTCTTCGCACCCTGCGACTCAAAATGGGGGCCATTTACCTTCTGAAACCCGATGCGCACGGCCGCTGGACCATGGTCCTGGCCGCCCAGCACGGTTTTTCATCCACCCTAATCCAGAAGATTCGCTCTTTCCACGTAAGCGATGACTGGATCGGCCCAGGACGCCTCAAGAATCCAGTGGCCTGGCTTAAGAGGGAGCAGCTCTTCTTTCCGGCCTTAAGGGATCGAATGGCGGCGGAGGATATTCAGGAGATCATTCGCATTGCCCTCTTCACCCAAAAAGGCATTTTGGGACTCTTGTATGTGGCCAACCATGGCGCGCTGCAGATTCACCATGACCGCCGGGAATTCTTGACCACTCTCGGGCAACAGATCGGCGTGGCCATCGAAAACGCCCAACTTTTCGAATCCGTGGAACGGGCGAAGACGGAGCTGGAAATCAGCTTTGACGCCATTCAGCACAGCATCTTTTTATTGGAGTCCTCCGGGCGCATTTTGCGCGTCAATCGAACCACGGAAAAAACCTACGGCATGAGAGAAGGTTTACTAGGGCGAAAGTACTGGGAAGTGCTCTATCAGACGGAGGAGCCGCCTGGAGGGTGTCCCATTCGTCAATGCCTGATGAGCCGCAGGCCGGTGCACAAAGAAGGTCCCCATCCGCGCTGGGGTGGCTTTTACCGCTTCTACGCCTTTCCTGTGCTCAATCTGTCCTCGCAGCTGGACCGCATTGTCTATTACGAAAAGGATGAGACAGAGGCGCGAAAACTCGAGCAGCGCATCCAACAGACAGAAAGGCTGCAATCCCTTGGGACTCTGGCGGCAGGGATCGCCCACGAAATTCGAAACCCCTTGGCGACCATCAACTTCAACGCCCAGATGCTTCAGCGTGAAGTGCCTTTGAATGAAAATCAGTCGCAAATGCTTGCCGATTTGATTCAGGAAGTGCGCAAGATCGACAACATCGTTCGGGAAGTCCTCAATTTTGCCAAGCCCCGGGAACCCCAGTTCCTTCCTTCAAACCTCAACGACATTGTGCGCTACTGCCATAACCTGTCCAAGGTGCACATTCGCAAGGCCAAGATCGATCTCACCTTGAGCCTGGACCCGTCCATGCCAGAAATCATAATGGATTCGGACCAAATCGGCCAGGTGGTCATGAATCTCATGATCAATGCGGTGGAAGCCATGCCGCAGGGAGGGCGAATGGAGGTCCAGACGCGGGTGGAGCCGGCGGCCGGGCGTGTGGTGCTCAGCGTGAAAGATACCGGGGAAGGGATCTTGCCGGAGGATGAAGGCCGAATCTTTGATCCCTTTTTTACGCGCAAAGCCGAAGGAACGGGTTTGGGGTTGAGCATTTGCCGAAGAATACTGGAACGTCATGGGGCCCACATGGAGGTGGAGTCTCAGGTGGGTCAAGGAAGCGTGTTCCGTGTGGTGTTTCCCATGATGAAAAAAAACGATAGGCCGCCTGTGGAGGAGACTATCAACTGAGCTGCGTTGCCCACGAAGCGTCCCTGTGGCGAGTCCCTTTTCCGTGCCCTGTGCCAGTGGTGAGCGAACGAGGTGGAACACGACCCTATGCGAACGGCACCGAAGATTCTCATTATCGATGACGAAACCGGATTTCGAGGCGCCATTGCGCGGTTCTTGGGCAAGGGCTACACGGTCCACGAAGCGGAAACCGCCGATGAGGGCCTGCGCTTGACCCAAGAACTGGAACCGGATCTGGTTCTTTTGGATATTGGATTGCCTGACCGTAGTGGTCTTGACCTCCTGCCCCAGCTTAAAGAAACGAAACCATCCCCGACGGTGATCATGGTGACGGCTTATGAGCAGGTGCGGGACGTGGTCCAGGCCATGAAAAAGGGCGCCTTTGACTATCTGGTCAAGCCGGTGGATTTGGAAGAGTTTGAGGTCACGATCAAGCAGGCTTTGGAATATGCGAGTTTGAGGCATGAGGTGGAGCGGTTGCGCCAGGAGATGCTGCGGCTGCACCAGGGCCGCACCCTTGTGGGAAGCAGTCCGGCGTTCCTGGAAGCTCAAGAGCTGGCCATCCGCAGTGCCCAAAGTCCCGACGCCGGCGTGCTTTTGCAAGGCGAAAGCGGGGTGGGCAAGGAACTGTTTGCGCGGCTCATTCACGCCGCAAGTCCTCGAGCCTCCTATCCCTTTGTGGCACTCAACTGCGCGGTTTTTACCCCGGAAATCATCGAGAGCGAATTGTTCGGGTACGAAAAAGGGGCCTTTACCGGAGCGCGGGTGGAAGGGAAAAAGGGTCTGTTGGAAGCCGCCGACGGCGGCACGCTCTTTCTCGATGAAGTCATTGATCTGCCTCCGGAAGTGCAGGCCAAGCTGCTACGTGTCTTGGAAGAACACGAATTCTATCCTCTGGGTTCCACGCGGAAAAAAAAGGTGGACATCCGCGTGGTGGCGGCATGCAATCGGGATCTGTGGCAGGCCTGTGAAGAAGGCCTTTTTCGCAAAGACCTCTTTTTTCGACTGGCGACGATCCAGATTGTACTGCCAGCCCTTCGCCAACGCCGCGAAGACATTCTGCCACTGGCACGATTTTTCCTCGAGCAGTTCAACGACAAGTACAGAAAAAAGTTTCGAGACATCAGCGAAGAGGCCCAGCACATTCTTTTGGCCCACGATTGGCCGGGAAACGTTCGAGAACTCAAGAACACTATCGAACGCATTGTGCTTCTGGAAGACGATGACCTGATCCTCAAAAAACACTTCCACTTTTTGCCCTCCGCCGCCGGCCGAAGTCCCGCTATGGCCGTATCCTCCCATGCAGGTTTTCTGGTCTGGGAAAACATGCCCGAAGGAGGTATGTCCTTGGAAGAGCTGGAGCGGAACATCATTCAAGAAGTCATGGAAAGATGCGGAAGAAACAAGTCCAAGGCGGCCCGATTTTTGAGAATTCCACGGCATGTGCTCATCTACCGCATGAAAAAATTCGGCATGGAAACCCCACCCCGTGCCAAAAAGCTGGGCGAGACATCGTAGAATATTCTTCATTGCCCTTACAGTGCAGACTATTGTGCATGGGCTTGGGAAGACGGCAAGCCAGCGAAGTGCTGAGGTTTGAGCGACCCTGGCCGGGGATCGGCGGCTAAGGTGAAGAAAATTCTTCACATGCTCGCCAGCGTGCGTTTCCCGGCCAGTTTGAGGCGAGGTCTAGAAAGTGGGGAATAAGCCCGTTGGGAGAAAATCGCCATAGATGGTACGCGACTTGCTAAATGAATATGTCGAATGGAGGCGGTATGCAGCGGAATCTCTTTTCGAGTGGGCGAATCCTCCTTGTGGAAAGCGATGCCCCATTCAGGCGTTCTTTGGAAAATGGCGTGAAAAGGGCCGGGTATTCCTTTGACAGCTGCAGCACGTGTGACCAAGCGCGGCGTCTGGCAGAGGCCTTTCGCTACAGCGTGTGTGTGGTGGAATATCATCTCAGGGACGGCAACGGGGCGCGGCTTGTGGCGGAACTGAAAAACGCGCAGGCGAATCTTCGAACGGTTCTCATCTCTTTCTACGATCTCGAGTGGATTTCTCGCGATGTGGTTCCCGTGGCGGATGTTTTTCTCAAGAAACCCTTTGACCTGTTGGACTTCGAGCGGATTTTGGAATCCTTGACTTCTGCGGTTCGTTCTCAAGCGCTCATGCGCGGCATTTCCAACACTTTGGACCAGACACCGGCCCCCATTCTCAGGGAAGGGGTTCTTTAATCCAACGACTGGTGCAGCTCAACGTCGATCTCACTCAGCGAGCCCCCGTGGTTTTCGGCTTTTTGGCATGTTCACGAGCTTACAGCGACAGCGACCCTTCATGCGGATGCGACGGATTTCGACCCAGCGCTCTCTGACAGAGGCCATTTCTCATTCCCGATAAAGCTTCCAAGAGCCCCTTTTCCCTTAAAAGGCCGCAGGGCATGTGCCCTGCGGCCTTTTGTTTGCGCTCCTTTTCGAAACATTCAGACTGGCTGCCGAGTTTGTGAGTTTTTTCCCTTGAAGCCTTGATTTTTAATGGCTATATAAGCTTACATTACAGAGTTGGCGAGTCAGTCATCTAAGACGGGGCGACGCAACGCGGCCTGAAAGGAAAATGAGAAAAATAGGTGCAAGGGGGTGTAAGTGAGGAACGCGCTTTGTCAAAAAATCGGTCAAAAGAAAATGGATTATTTTTTTTGTACACGCCGTGAAGTTTAATCCCGGAATACTCAAGGTGTATTTTGCCAGAGACGGCTATGCGATTTCCACTTGAATAATTAAGCATATGGAAGACGTTCCAGCCGACTGAGAAAGCATATTCTTGACGCCGCGATCTTTCAAATGCTGTGAACCCATCCAACGACTATCTGCATGCCGTGGAGGAGCGTCTCTTTTCTGTAGAAGCTGAAGCGCAGAGCAGTTGAAAATGCGAGAACAGGTCTTTAGGCCATTTCGGTGCTGCTTTCAGTGGAAATGAAGAGGAGGGTGCAAGGTGTTTAGAAATGCCGCCATCGCACTAGGTGGGCATCATAGGCTGCCCTTTGGGCATGGGTGGTATGGCCGAAGGCGAAAAGCTTCAGGGGCCTGATGCACTCCGCGATGGTGCGCAAGTGGATGTGGCCTGTGCGCGGCGCTTGAAAAGATTGTGATGTGTGGCAGGGCGATCCGTTGAGGGGTAAACGGATCTCGGGCACGCCGAAGGGACAGGGTATGGGTGTGCCCCAAGGGCTTCTTCGAAGCGTGGAACCTTCGAAGGAATCAAGAAGACTGTATGGGAACAAGAGGTCTGTGACGGAACAGGAACGCAAGCTTCAGAAGGGCTTGCCGCCGAAGGGTGTCACACGTCGCGACTTCATGAAGTTTTGCACCATGGTGTCGGCGACCATGGGTTTGGCGCCGTCTTTTGCGCCGAAGATTGCCGAGGCCCAGACGTCTGGTCCACGGCCGCCGGTGGTGTGGCTGCATTCTGCGGAGTGCACTGGCTGTACGGAAGGCGTCTTGCGGAGCACATATCCCTGGATTGATGAGCTCCTTTTGGAAATCATTTCTGTAGACTATCATGAAACCATCATGGCCGCTGCGGGTCGTAGTGTGGAAGAAGTGCTCCATCAGACGGTCAAGAAATATGAGGGGAAATTCATCTGTGTCGTGGAAGGCGCCATTCCCACGGCCGACAATGGCATCTATGGCATGATCGGCGGCAGGACCATGCTGGAGATTGCCAAGGAAGTGTGTCCCAAGGCGTTGGCGGTCTTGTGTATCGGCAGCTGTTCTTCCTTTGGAGGTGTGCAGGCGGCGGCGCCCAATCCGACGGGCGCAAAGAGTGTTTCTGAGGCGTTGGCGGATGTGTTGAAGGTTCCAGTGGTGAACATTCCTGGATGTCCTCCGAACCCCATCAATTTCGTTGGAACCGTTGTGAACTATCTGCTCTTTGGCAAACTGCCGGATTTGGACGCCAACAAACGGCCGCTTTTCGCCTATGGCAAGACGGTGCACGATCAATGTCCTCGAAGGTTTCATTTTGAAAACGGCGAATTTGTCAAGGAATGGGGGTCCAAGGAAGCCCTGATGGGCTACTGCCTCTATGAGATGGGTTGCAAAGGGCCTGAGACCTTCAACAACTGTCCTCTGGTCAAGTTCAATGACGGCACGAGCTGGCCGGTGGAAGCTGGGCACCCGTGCATCGGCTGCAGTGAACCCAATTTCTGGGATGCTATGTCGCCGTTTTATGAAAAGCTTTAGCCAGCGTGTCAAAACGCAGGCCTTAACCAGAAAACCCGCCTCAAGGAGAGACGAAAGATGGCAGAGCGCATAGTGGTCGATCCCATCACCCGCATTGAGGGACACCTGCGGATTGAAGTCGAGGTCGCCAACGGAAAGGTGACCAACGCGTGAAGCAGTTCCACGCTCTTCCGTGGTTTAGAAATCATTCTCAAGGGACGTGACCCTCGGGATGCGTGGCTTTTCACGCAGCGCGCCTGCGGCGTGTGCACCTATGTTCATGGTTTGGCGTCTATTCGGTGCGTGGATGACGCCGTGGGCGTCACCATTCCCGACAATGCTCGACTCATTCGAAACCTGCTCATGGGAGCCCAGTTCCTGCACGATCACATCGTGCATTTCTATCACCTTCACGCCTTGGACTGGGTGGATGTGGTCAGCGCCCTTCAGGCCGACCCCGTCAAAGCCTCTAAGATAGCCAACGACGTGTCGCCCGCGCCCAAGAGCGGCCCCAGCGACTTCAAGGCCGTGCAGGCTCGATTAAAGAAATTCGTGGACAGCGGCCAGTTGGGCCTTTTCGCCAACGGCTATTGGGGCCATCCGGCCTATAAGCTGCCGCCGGAAGTGAACCTTATCGCTGCGGCCCATTATTTGGAAGCCCTTCGTCAGCAGGCTCGCACCGCCCGCATGCACGCCGTTTTTGGAGCCAAAAACCCGCATTTGCAGAGCCTGGTGGTGGGTGGGGTGAGCTGTGCTGCGGACCTTAACCCCGACCGCGTCTCCGAGTTTCTGTATTTGTTGAAGGAAACCGTGGACTTCGTCAACAACGTCTACATTCCGGACCTGTTGGCGGTGGCTGGTTTCTACAAGGACTGGGGTTCCATCGGCGGAACCACCAACTTCCTCTGCTACGGCGAATTTCCGCAAAGTGCCAAGGAACCCGAAAGCCTCTTTTTGCCGCGCGGGGCCATTTTCAAACGCAACCTGGCCAAAGTGGAGGCTGTGGATCCGGCCAAGATCACGGAACACGTCAAACATAGCTGGTACGAAGGCGACGGAGCCCTCAACCCCGCTCGGGGCGAAACCAAACCCAAGTTCACCAAACTGGATACGGCGGACCGCTACAGTTGGATGAAGGCGCCGCGTTACAACGGCGAACCCATGGAAGTGGGCCCGCTGGCCCGTGTTCTCGTGGCTTACGGCAAGGGACATGAGCCGACGAAAAAAGCTGTGGACGGCGTCCTTAAGCAGTTGGGTGTTCCCGCGGAAGCTCTGTTCTCCACCTTGGGCCGAACGGCGGCTCGAGCCATTGAAACCAAGATTATCGGTGAGGCCATGGAAGGTTGGATCATGCAGTTGGTGGAGAACCTGAAGAAGGGTGACACCAAGACCTTTGAGCCCTACCAGATGCCGGAGAGCGCTCAGGGCATGGGCCTCAACGATGTGCCGCGCGGAGCCCTGGGGCATTGGATTGAAATTAAGGGCAAGAAGATCGCCAACTATCAGCTGGTGGTGCCTTCCACCTGGAACTTGGAGCCGCGATGTGCCGGAAACAAGCCCGGCCCGGTGGAGGAGGCCCTGATCGGCACACCGGTGGCCGACCCCAAGCGCCCGGTGGAAATCCTTCGCACGGTGCACTCTTTTGACCCGTGTATCGCCTGTGGTGTGCATGTGATTGATCCCCAAAGTAATCAGGTGTATAAGTTCAAAGTCATCTAGGACAAGACGCTGCAGTGAATGCCGTTCAAAAGGGGGACTCCGCCCGCAAGGGCGGAATCCCCTTCTTCTGTTCCAAGAGGATGGACGCCACCGTCATGGTCTCCCAAAAGATTTTAGTGCTCGGTGTGGGCAATGTGCTTTTGAAGGATGAAGGGCTCGGTGTACATCTTGTGCGCCGCCTTGAGGCCGTTTATGATTTTTCCGAAAACGTGCACGTGATGGATGGGGGGACTCTGGGGCTTCGGCTTCTGGACCCCATCTTGGAGGCGGATCACGTGATTGTGATCGACGCCGTGCACAGGGGTGCGGCGCCGGGAACGGTGCAACGAATGTCCGCGGACGATTTGTCTAAAAGGGTTACGTTCAAAAACTCCATCCATCAGCTGGACCTGGTGGAAACCTTGGCCTACGCGGAGGTGCTTGGTCGGCGTCCTTCCTGTGTCATTGTGGGTATGGAACCTTGGACATTGAACCCTGGGGCACCAGCCTAACCCCGCCTGTGGCGGCCAACATGAAGGTGCTAGAAACCCTGGTCTTAGGAGAGATTCAAAAGGCCGGTGGATCGTGGAGGCTCAAGGCGAAAGCGCCGCAGCCGTTCAAGGAGGCGACGGATTATGTGTTTGGCGATTCCTGCGGAAATCATGGAGATTCATGAGGAAATGGCCACCGTGAAGGTGGGGGGAGCGGTGCGCAAGGCGTCCTTGACGCTGCTGCCCGAAGAGGTGTCCGTGGGCGATTATGTCATTGTCCATGCAGGCTTTGCTCTGCACAAGGTCGATCCCCGCGAAGCGGAAGAATCCTTGCGCCTGCTTCGCGAACTGGCCTCCCATGCGTAACGGCGCCGATGACGCGTTTTTTCTTTTTAGAAATCCGCATGGCCCGGTGTGCGCGGAAAAGGAATGACTTCCCGAATATTTCCCAATCCGGTGACGAATTGGACAAGGCGTTCCAGCCCCAGGCCGAATCCGCTATGGGGTGCTGAGCCGTACTCACGCAGCTCCAGATACCAGGCGTAAGCTTCCGGGGATATTCCCTTGCGATGCATTTGCTCCAAGAGCATGTCGCGCCGATCTTCCCTTTGCGATCCACCGATGATTTCCCCCACGCGCGGCACCAGAACATCCATGGCCGCCACTGTTTTTCCATCGTCATTGACCCTCATGTAAAAGGGCTTTAGGTCTCGAGGGAAGTCGATGACGGCCACGGGCCTTTGGAACGCCTTTTCCGTCAAGTATCGTTCGTGTTCCGACTGCAGATCGGCTCCCCACGCCACGGGAAAGGCGAAAGGTTCCTTACATTTCTTGAGAATATTCACGGCTTCCGTATATGAAATGACTTCAAAGGGCTGTTCCTTGAAGGCTTTCAAGGATTCGTTGAGGCCCGGTTCCACGAATCGCTCAAAGAACTGGAGGTCTTCCCACGAATTTTCCAAAAGGTCTGAAACCACGTACTGGAGGCACCGCTGGGCCAGGGCGAGGTCGTCCTGCAGGTCGGCAAAGGCCATTTCCGGCTCCACCATCCAAAACTCCGCCAGATGTCGGCTGGTGTTGGAATTTTCGGCCCGAAAGGTGGGGCCGAAGGTGTAGACTTTGCCGAGGGCCAAGGCATAGATTTCCGCTTGCAGTTGGCCGCTGACGGTGAGGAACGTGGGTTTTTGGAAAAAATCCTGCGCATAAAGAGCTTCCGGATTCGAGGTCGGTGGCTGCGCCGGATGCAACGTGGTCACGCGAAAGATATCTCCGGCACCTTCACAGTCGCTGGTGGTGATGATGGGTGTATGAATATAGAAAAAACCTTCTTCTTGAAAGAAGGTGTGCAGAGCGTAGCTGAGGCGGTTTCGAAGGCGGGCCACGGCCCCTAGAGTATTGGTGCGCGGCCGCAGATGCGCGATGGTTCGCAGAAATTCAAAGCTATGGCGCTTTTTCTGCAATGGATAACGAGCGGGGTCGGCCCATCCGTAGACGAAAATGTTCCCAGCCAGCAATTCCACGCTTTGCCCTTTGCCCGGGGAAGGCGTCAGGGTGCCGTGGACTTCCACGGAGGATCCGGTGGTTAGCCGTTCCACCACAGCGGCGAGATTCGGCCGATCCCTTTCCAAAATCACCTGCAAATTGGTGAGGCATGAGCCGTCATTGACTTCAAGGAAGCTGATGCCGGCTTTGGAATCTCTTCGCGTTCGAACCCAACCCTGAACCACGACGTCTTTTCCTTGAAACGCTGAGGCGTTCCTTAAAATATGCGCAATGCGAAGGGCTTTGTTCATGGGTGCCGAAACCTCCCTTGGTTGGCATCAAGCCCACGGATTTAGACACCGAAGGGGCCAAACGAATTCACAGCCCACGTCTTTTTGAAGAAAAACGGGCAAAGAGGGCTTTTGCACCAGTGTTCTTGTGGCCCCTAAAGCGTCGCCATGGCCGCGCGCATGGCGCCTCGCGTGCGGGACACTTCCATAGCCCCATGGCCAAGCACCCCGTGGTTGCCTCACTTACAAGATTTTGATAACGGTGCCCCGAAGCCTTGGGCGGTCATGGGCAATGCCGCGCGGCAAATCACATATCTCATAAAATGGAAGGGTCTGAACTGGCAAGGAGAATCCCCATGGGGGAGGGTGAGAAGGCATTTTGGCGCCGCCGTCTTTTTGGGGGGCAGGCGCCAATAAGTCGTCAGAACGGTCCCCGCGTTTGGTTTCATGCCGCATCGGTGGGAGAAGTCACGGGAGCTCTCGGTGTCATGGAACGCCTGCGCATCGTGGATCCTCGAACCCAAGTGTTTCTCTCTGTGGGAACGCCTCAGGGCTGTCGTTTTGCTCGGACTCACGTGCCTGCAAATGTTCAGGTCTTTGAGGCCCCGGTGGATCTTCCGTGGGCCGTGTGGCGCACCGTATCGCGGCTTGGCCCCGACGTCTTTGTGGCTTTGGAAAGCGAATTTTGGCCGGTCCTGCATTGGTGTTTGAAAAAACACGGGATACCCGTGGTGCTTCTCAATGGCCGTGTTTCCGAAAAGTCTTGGCGGCGCTATCGGCGTTTTTCTTTCCTCTTCGGCCATATTTTTCCTTCCATTCAATGGGCGTGCGTCAAGTCGGCTGAGGATCAGCGCCGATTGGAGAGCCTTGGGGTTTCGCCGCAGCGCATCACCGTGACGGGTTCTTCCAAGTCCGACACATTAAAGCAGCGTGCCGACCCCTCTTTGGTTGCGGCATGGCGCCAACGCCTGGGACTTCCTCAAGAAGTTCCCGTATTGGTGGGAGGAAGCCTGCGGGCCCAGGAATGCCAAGCGCTCCTGGAAATTTTTGCCAAGCTGAAGCAGGAGTTCCCTGGTCTTGTGGGGATTTTCGCTCCCCGTCACCTGGACAGGGTGGCTTCCATGGTGGCATGGCTTCAGGATCATGGCGTGAATTATGACCTTCTGTCTTCTCTTTCTTCAATCGGGCCGCGGCGCCGCCAAAGCGATTGCCTCGTGGTGGACGGTATCGGGCACCTGTTTGAACTTTACGGACTAGGCGATCTCATCTTTTGCGGCGGCACGTTGGCCCCTGTGGGAGGCCATAACATCCTGGAACCCGTGGTCTGGGGAAAGCCCGTCTACTATGGGCCGCATGTGAAAAAGGTGTGGGAAGAACATGGCGTGTTGCAGCGGCACGGTGTGGGAATCATGGTGCAAAGCGCCGAGGAACTTTATGTGCGTTGGCGCGATGCTCTTTTCACAGGAACCTTTGGTGAGTCCAGAAGCGATGCGGCGCGCAAGGCCCTTGAAGAACTTGGCGGCGCGGCCGACCTGCAGCTGATGGGCCTTCTGCCCTTCCTGCGGCGGACCGACCCTCGAGGGGCTTCGTGATCAGGGTCTGAAAACCAAGGGAGGCTCTTCAAGGGGCGAAGCGCCACCTTTGTTTTGACCAGGCGATGCCAAAAGCCTTTTCTGCCACGGACGGCCCTATGGGCGCGGACATGACCATGGAACGACTTGTTCAGCTGTTGCAATCGTACAAAGAAGGGGCGACCGATCTCCATGAGGTTTTGGATTTTCTTCGGCGTTTGCCTTTTGAGAACTTGGATTTCGCCCGAGTGGACCATCATCGCACATTGCGCCGGGGGTATCCCGAAGTGGTCTACGGAGAGGACAAGGACGCCTCGCAAATCCTTCACATTTTGCAAGCCATGGACGCCACGGGGACCCCTTTGTTGGTGACTCGAGTGCATGCAGAAAAAGCCGCGCAGATCTGCGCCGCCATGCCGAATGTGCACTATGAGCCCAGAGCGCGCGTGCTGTATAAGAAAGGGCCGATATTCGAAAGGACGGTTGCTGAAAGGCTTCCGGTTCAAGTCTTGTCGGCGGGCTCTTCCGACATTCCAGTGGCGGAAGAGGCCGCGGTAACGGCGGAAGTTTTGGGGCAAAAGGTTCAGCGTTTTTACGATGTGGGCGTCGCGGGCCTTCATCGCCTGCTGCATCTTTTGGATGAACTGTCCAAAGCTGCGGTCTATGTGGTGGTGGCCGGTATGGAAGGGGCGCTTCCCAGCGTTGTGGCCGGTTTGGTGCATCGTCCTGTGATCGCCGTTCCCACGAGCATCGGCTACGGAGCTTCTTTCAAAGGCCTTGCTCCTTTGCTGGGCATGTTAAACAGTTGTGCTCCCGGAGTGGCCGTGGTAAACATCGACAACGGCTTCGGAGCCGGCTATCTCGCGAGTATGATTGCCGATATGGCCAACGCTTTCAGGCATGGAGGTTCCGAAGGTTCAGAAACGGGATAAGGAGAAGGTATGGCACGCGATTGGCGACCCAATGTTCGGGAAATGTCCGTCATCTCGAGGCTGGATCAGGCCAAAGAGGTGCAGCGTGTGCGCGCCCTGCAGCTGCTTCGGGACAACGTGGACGACCTCAGCGGGCGCATCGCCATGAAACTCATCGAAAACAAACTGGTGGAAACCACCAGCAAAAACGAACTGGAGGAACAAATCCATCGATGCCTGACCAGCCTGCTTACAGCGGAGGAGTTTGAGGTCCAGTACCAGGTGGCCAACATTCGAGACCTTGTGCCGCGTCCCCATTTTGTGAGTCTCTATGTCACGGCGTATATCATCGAAAAACTCATCGACCATCGTTGCATCGTGGATATTTATGGTACAGATGAAGAAATTTACCGGTGCGTCAATGCTCAGGTGACCCGACTGATTCCTTTCCAGTAGTCTTTCCCTCACAACCGCACCAACACATCGCAGCGGCGCATGAGCTGTTCCATGCGACGGCGTTCCTGAAGGGAAAAAGCATCCACACCCAAGGTGTCTCCGTAGTATCCATTCACCACGCGTGTGGTAAAACCATGCAACCATGCCAATAAGTTTTCCGCAGGTCGCCCCTGTAGATAGAGCGAGGCGTCATTGACGAACACGGTGGGCACCTTGGCCTTCAGCACTTGAGCGAAGAGGGATTCAATGTGTTGCGCGTTCTCCTTGGCAAGCTTCCACCGCTCTTCCACGGTGACGGCCTGAAGCCTGGGTGCGGCAAGTTCCGTGAAAAAGTAAGAAACCCTGTGGGAATCCAAAGGCACCAAGCGCCCTCCGATGCCGGGTCGAAATGCGGGATGAGGGCTGGTGTGTGGGACACGGGGTGCCAGATCCACGACGGCGACGGGTTCAGGAAAGGCTTGCGTGTAAGACTGAAGCAGTCGAGCCGTGAATGTGGTTTTTCCGCGATTCACGTCGCCCACGATCAAAACGAACCGCCCATGGCATTCCTCTGCGGAAGGCATTGCCGGCTTCATGCATGGACCCTTTCCCAAAACCACAGAGCCAAAGCCACGCCGAACCCCAGCGCAGCCCAGAGAATGTCGCGAAGGGACAGTGAGCCCATGGAAACGTCGCTTTTCGGGCTACGGGCAAACCCTCTGGATTCCATGGCCATGGCCAAGTTTTCCGCTAGGATAAAGGCTTGAACCAGCAGGGGCATGATCAGCGCCAAAAGCCGACCCATGTTGCGCAGCCGAAGGCGCACGTCGATGCCTCGTGCGGTCTGGGCGTCTTGGATGTGTCGAAGAGTGCGGCTGAGCAAAGGCACATAGCGCAGAGAGGTCATCAGGATGAACACCAAAGCATAGGGCACCTTCATGGCGCGCAGCGCGGCGGCCAATTCTTCCGCTTGGAGCGTGTGAAAGAATAAGACCGAGGCCGCGAAAAGATTGGCCAGCCGAAGGGCCAGATGCACCGCCGTCTGCAGATCAAAGGCCAGGGCCCCAATAATAAAAACCAGACTCACCATGGGCCAGGCAAGATGGAAGTGAGATAGGCGCCGTTTTCTCTGGGGCGGAGTGCACAGCCCGACGGCGAGAAGGACGCTTTCGGCCACGAGCACCGGCCGGGTTGTTGTCAGAAGCACCACCATGACGGCCAGCAGTCCCAAGAAAAGGCGCACTCTTGGATCCAGGCGGCGTGCCGCGCGGGCAGTGGTCATGGACTGGAATCCCGTCATGGATTTTCCCTTGCGCAGTCCATGGAGCGATCTTCCACGAGTCGGCCCCCCTGCAGGACCAGCCGGCGTTGGCATGTGGCGTAGGCAAAATCCGTGTCATGGGTGACCACCACAATAGTCATGTGCCGGTCCGAAGACAGCCTCTTGAGCCATTCAGACAGTTCCTGGCGGAATCGACCGTCTTGCCCTGCTGTAGGTTCGTCTAGAACAAGCACCTGAGGCTTCAGGGCAAGGACAGACGCCAAGGCGACCCGCTTCTTTTCTCCTTCACTGAGTCGGTATGGGCTGTGATCCTTGAGCGAAGTCAGGCCGAAGAGCTCCAGAGTGTCAGCCATCCACGCAGGGTCCACAGGAAATCCTTTTTTCCCCAGAAAGTTGGGTCCAGCCCACACTTCGTCCTCAACGCGGACTTTGAAGAATTGGTCGTTGGGGTTTTGAAAGCTCACCCCGATGCGCTGCGCTCGAAGTGAAGGAGGCATGGTGTGAATGGGTCGACCGCACCACAGGGCCGACCCTGCGTGGGGTTTGAGTAGGCCGCCCAGGATCTTGACAAGGGTTGTTTTTCCGGAGCCATTGGGGCCGGTGACGGCCACCCGCTCTCCGGCGCTGAGCGTAAAGGACACCTTGTCCAGGACCGCCCTATTTTCCCGATAAAAGCTCACCTCCAAAAGTTCCACCAGATCCTGCCGGCTGCCATGAACGCGGTCTTGGGCGGTTTTGGTATACCGAGGAAGAATGCCCACATCCGTCAGATGGGCACGGGCTTGCTGGGGTGCCCCATCAAAGCGAAGACGGCCGGATTCCATGACAAGGCAACGGTTGGCGCGGAAAAGGAAATCATCCACCACATGTTCCGCCACGATGACGCTTGTGCCCGAGCGGAGAACGGCGTCCAGGGCCCCTTGCACCCGCCGCCTATTTGGAGCGTCCAGATGGGCAAAGGGTTCGTCCAGCACCAGCAATTGCGGTTGCAGGCACAGGGCCGAGGCGATGGCGGCCAACTGCTTTTCTCCCCCGGAAAGATCCTGAGGAGCTCGATGCCTCAAAGGTTCGATGCTCAGGAGGGAGAGAACCTCGTCGATGACCCGTGGAAATAAAGACAGTGGGGTGACGGAGCGTTCCAGCGAAAAATGAAGCTCCGCCTCCACGCTGCTGCAGAAAAGGTACGCATCTGTGTTTTGAAGCACCACTGCCACCTTTTCGCTTAGGACAGCCGGAGGCATTTCTGGAATGGGGTGCCCGCAGACATGTCCCCTTCCTTCAAAGCGTCCGCCGAAAAAGTGGGGCGCCAGCCCGTTGAGCACGTAGGTTAGAGTGGATTTTCCCGACCCCCCGGGTCCCAGAATAGCAACAAACTCACCAGCTTGCACATCCAGGTTGATGTGATCCAAGGCCCACGAAGACCTTGCCCGGCGATCCGGATAGGCATACGCAACATTTTTCAGGTGAATCACGGCTGCCAGAGGCCCCCCTTGCGCAGAAGATGCAAGGCGGCCAGTCCAAGAAGGGTGCCTCCAAGAGTGCTGACGCTGAAGGCGGTCATGAGGGTGATCAAGGGCATGGTCTTGCCCATAAAGACGGGAGCCACAATCCAGACACTGACCAGGGAGCCTAGGATACCCGTGCCCACGACTTCACCAAGGGCGGCGGCGTACATATTTTTCGTGGCTTTATAGGCGAGCCCGGCCAGCAGGGCTCCGATCATGCCACCGGGAAAGGCCAGCACTGTGCCAAGGCCCAGAAGATTGCGAAGCACAGCGGCGGTGATGGCCACCACCACCGCGTACCATGGGCCCAGCATAACGGCGCTCATGACGTTGATCATGTGTTGCGCGGGGAAACATTTGGCAATGCCTACGGGAATGAAAATGGGAGACATGGCCACAGCCAGGGCCACAAAAAGGATTGCTCTGGCCACGTGACGTGTCTGCATGGTTTTCCTCCGCACTCCACACCAAAACCCAATGCGCACCTTCATCGTCCGCGCTTTTGCCTTTGCCTTGCGCGTTTTCATAGCATGGGCGCGGTCAAAGCGCAACGAACCATCCGTGACCGCCGGGATATCAGCAACGCGCATTGCCTCCATGATGTGGAGCGGCCTGGTTGACACGCGAGGTGGGTGAAGGCTATGGTACTTCCTGTGTTTTCGAAAGTATAAGCCAAAGAGCTTGAAATATGGCGCTTTTGAGCTCACCAAGGGCGTGGCGCCGAGTGCGTGGAGCTTGGCGTATGGGGAAGAACATTGGTTTTGTGTCCACGAGATTTGCCGGAACAGACGGTGTTTCCTTGGAAGCCGCCAAATGGGCGCAGATGCTTTGGGATCACCGACATGTGTCCTATTGGTTTGCGGGGGTTTTGGATCGCCATCCTGAGGTCAGTTTTTTGGTGCCTGAAGCTTTTTTCGATCATGAGGAAAACCAGTGGATCAACCGTCGTGTCTTCGGTGTTCAAAAGCGTACGCCGTACATCACCGGCCGCATTCATGCCCTCAGGGAATATTTGAAGATCAAGCTCTATGAATTCATTGCCCAGTACCGTATTGATATTCTCATCGTGCAAAATGCCGTCACCATTCCCATGCACATTCCTTTGGGATTGGCCATCACGGAACTGGCGGCCGAATCGGGCATTCCCACCGTGGCGCATCACCATGACTTTTATTGGGAGCGCACGCGCTTTTCCGTGAACGCCATCCAGGATTATCTTCAGATGGCCTTTCCGCCCAAACTTCCCAACATTCAACACGTGGTCATCAATTCCATAGCTCAGGAAGCCTTGGCGCTGCGCACGGGCATTTCTTCCATCGTCATTCCCAATGTCTTGGACTTTGAAAATGAACCGCCCGTGGACTGGGAATTTACCAAGGGCTTTCGGTTGGAATTGGGCTTTGGCGAGGATGATATTCTGTTTTTGCAGCCGACTCGAGTGGTGCAGCGCAAGGGGATCGAGCATGCCATTGACCTAGTGCACGCCCTTGGGGATCCACGCGTCAAACTCATCATTTCCCACGCCGCGGGAGATGAAGGTCTGGATTACTATCAATGGCTGCGGGATTATGCTGCCGACCATGCGGTGGACATGCGCCTCATCTCCCATCATGTGAGCGACAAGCGAGGGTGGAACGAGGACGGGAGCAAGCGCTATTCCCTTTGGGATGTTTATCCCCATTGTGATTTTGTCACTTATCCCAGCACCTATGAAGGCTTCGGCAACGCTTTTTTGGAAGCCATCTACTTTCGTAAGCCTTTGCTGGTCAACCGCTACGATGTGTTTGTCCGGGATATTGAACCTCAAGGCTTTGATGTGGTGGTGATGGACGGCTACGTGTCGGATCGAGTGGTTCGGGAGGTGCGGGAGATCCTGCATTCCCCTGAACGACGTCAGCGCATGGTGGAGCACAACTATGCCGTGGCCACGAGGCATTATTCCTATTCGGTTTTGCGGAGGCGTCTGGCCTTTTTGATTTCCAACTTTTTCGGCATCGAAATCTAGAAACGGGGCGGCGCAAAACTTGGTTGCTTCACTCTGTGGGAGCGCCGCCGGGCGTGATAAAGCTTCGCGGCTCGCGCCGTTGCTCCACGTGATTTTCTCAAGCCCGTTGTCCTGAATGACCTTGCTTCTGCGGGGTGGAGGTGAATGAAATGGTAGCGGTGATCATGGCGGGAGGATCCGGAACACGGTTTTGGCCCTTGAGCAGAGCTTCATCTCCCAAGCAGTTTCTGCACATCATCGAGGGCAAACCCCTGCTTCGCGTCACATACGAGCGCATGCAGCCTCTCTTCAGCGATGAGCGCATTCTGGTGGTGGTCGGTGCCGATCACGAAGCGCAAACCCGCCGCATTCTGGCCGATACGGGCGTTCAGGTTTTGGTGGAACCCTTCGGCAGGAATACGGCACCCTGTGTGGGTTTGGCTGCACGGTACGCCGCATGGATAGGTGTGCACGAGCCTCTGGTGATTCTTCCGGCGGACCATTACATCGCCGATGCTGCAGCGTTTCGCCGCGCCATTGAAACGGCCGGAGCCTTGTGTGCCGAGGGCGGCATCGGCACTTTGGGCATTGTGCCCACGCGGCCGGAGACGGGCTACGGGTATATTGAAGCGGCCATGGACAAACCGATACAGGATGGGGTGTATGCAGTGGCGCGATTCGTTGAAAAACCCGCCTCTTCCGTGGCCGCCGCCTACTTTCAGAGCGGTCGTCACTTCTGGAATGCCGGCGTCTTTCTGGCCACCCCTCAGACGCTGCTGCAGGAATTCGCAGAACATATGCCTCGGTTTGCCGAGCGCCTGCAGATCCTGGACACGGTTTTTGGAACCCCGAGCTTTACCGATCTTCTGGCGTCCATTTACCGTAGTGTGGAAAACATTTCCTTTGACTACGCCATCATGGAAAAGACCCGCCAACGAGTTTTTGTGGTGCCTGTCAGCTGTGGGTGGAGCGATGTAGGCTCCTGGGGCAGTCTTTATGAAATGCGCCGGGGGGATGAAGGGGACGGGGATGGCAACATTGTGCGAGGGGACGCTTTCACCAAGCAATGCCGGGAATGTTTTGTCGTGTCTGAAGGGGACCGGTTTGTGGCGGTTTTGGGGCTGGAACGTGCTCTGGTGGTGGACACCGCCGATGCCCTGCTGGTGGCGAGCCTTGATAGCACCCAGGAGGTGCGGGCCGTTGTGGAGCACTTGAAAGGTCATGGACGAGAAAAGCTTCTATAAGTATTGTCCTTGTTGTGGAGCGCCAGTGGAGGGGACCCCTCGCGGCCGGCTTCGGTGCGCTGCCTGCGATGTGGTGTTTTATCGAAATCCTACGGTGGGTGTGGCGGTGGTGGTTTTGGAAAACCAGCAGCTTCTGATGGTGCGTCGACGCGGCAGTTACGCCGGACGCTGGTGTATTCCCTGTGGACACGTGGAATGGGGCGAGGACGTGCGCCAAGCCGCCGCTCGAGAGCTTCTGGAAGAGACGGGTGTGCGGGTGGCGGTGGGCCCCGTCGTGGCGGTCCATTCCAATTTTCACGATCCGGCCCATCTCACGGTGGGCGTGTGGTTTTACGGCCGCCGCATCGACGGCGTTCTTCGAGCGGGATCCGATGCCGACGCCGTGGATTTTTTCCCCTTGAACCGATTGCCGGAACCGTTGGCTTTTCCCACCGATGAAAAGGTGTGCGCTCTGTTGCGGCATCACGCGCAGAGAGGGACGCTGGAGTCCTGGATTCGGTGTCTTCACGACAGCCTGGACGGGTTCAAAAACGATTCGGGCATTTAAGATAAAAGACGCGGACAAAGGTCTTCAGGCGCAAAGGCCCGTGACGTGGTATGGTGCTCTCGGAAAACCAACTCTCCCTAGAGAGCATGTTCGAGAACGACTTTAGGGGGCCCCTTTTGTTCCACTCTGTGGGAGCGCCGCACGGCGCGATAGCCACATGGACCCGAGTGGCCATGGAACACATGCCGGCCTCCGGCCGCGGCTTGCGCCGCTGCTACAATGCGCATCGTCGCCTTACACCGGGTGTTCAACATAGACATTCTCGGACAAGCTGCTAAGGCGGATGAAAGGAAAGCACATCTATGGACACATGGCTTGTGACGGGCGGAGCCGGTTTTATCGGCAGTAATTTTGTCCATCTGGTGCGCGGCTTGAGGCGGGCTCGAGTCATCAACCTGGACAAATTGACCTATGCGGGACACCTGGAATCCCTGGAACCTTTGGCCGGGGATGCCGACCACATATTTGTGCGAGGCGACATCGGCAACGTGGAGCTGGTCTCCTATCTTCTGCACACCTACGGGGTATCCGCCGTGGTGAACTTCGCGGCGGAATCCCACGTGGATCGATCCATTGACGGCCCGGGGGATTTTATTCAGACCAACATTGTGGGCACCTTTCGCCTCCTGGAAGCGGCGCGCCATTACTGGAACACCTTGGATGCTGAGCGGCGAGCCCGCTTTCGTTTCTTGCACATTTCCACCGACGAGGTCTATGGATCATTGGGGCCTGAAGGGTATTTCACGGAAAGGACACCCTATGCGCCCAATTCCCCGTACTCGGCCTCCAAGGCGGCGTCGGATCACCTGGTGCGCGCCTATCACGAAACCTACCATCTGCCGACCTTGACCACCAACTGCTCCAACAATTATGGCCCCTACCAGTATCCGGAAAAGCTCATTCCCCTGATGATCCTCAATGCCGTGGAAGGAAAACCTTTGCCGATCTACGGCGATGGACTGAACGTGCGCGACTGGCTCTATGTGGTGGACCATTGTGAAGCACTGCTGTACGTGCTGGAACGGGGGCGTCCGGGAGAGACATACAATATTGGAGGGCACAACGAAAAGACGAACCTGGAAGTGGTTCAAACCCTATGCCGGGTCCTGGAGGAATTGGCGCCTTCTGGAAACAATCGGGCCTTGCATGCACGAGGCGTGCGCTACGAAGACCTCATCACCTTTGTGGCCGACCGACCCGGTCATGACCGGCGCTACGCCATCGACGCGTCCAAGATCGCTCGAGAACTGGGCTGGCAGCCCCGGGAGACTTTCCTGTCGGGGTTGCGCAAGACCGTTCAATGGTATCTGGATCACAAGGACTGGTGCCGAAGAGTCACCGAAGGGGTCTATGATCGATCGCGGCTGGGTACAGCCGTTTTGCCCCACGGACCGGAAGCGCGGCACGAAGGAGCGACGCAATGAGTGCCATGAAGCCCCATGAAATGAAGGCTTTGATTTTGACCGGGGGATCGGGAACACGCCTGCGCCCCCTGACCTACACGGGCGCCAAACAATTGGTTCCTGTGGCCAACAAACCCATTCTTTTTTACGTGCTGGAAAACATTGCGGCGGCGGGCATACGGGATGTGGGGTTGGTGATCGCTCCGGAAACCGGGCGGGAAGTCATGGAATCCGTAGGCAACGGCAGCCGTTGGGGCCTCAATGCCGAATACATTCTCCAGGAAAGGCCCCTCGGTCTGGCTCATGCCGTACTCACCGCGAAAGATTATCTGAAGACCTCGCCGTTTCTCATGTACCTGGGAGACAACCTCATCGGGTGCCGCGTGCGGTGCGAGGTGGAAGAGTTTCTTCAGGACGAGTTTTTGTCGGCAGCCATTTTCCTCAAAGCCGTTCCAAATCCGAGAGCCTTTGGCGTTGCCGTGGTCAACGGCAACGGTCAGGTGGTGGACCTGGTGGAAAAGCCCTCAGACCCCCCGTCCAATCTGGCGCTGGTGGGCATTTATCTTTTTCGGCCCGACGTTTTTGAAGCCATTGGCAATATTCGTCCTTCGGCGCGCGGGGAACTGGAAATCACGGACGCCATCTCGTGGCTGATCAAAAACGGCCGACACGTGCACAGCCACATCATCGAGACCTGGTGGCTGGATACCGGCAAAAAGGATGACCTGCTCCTGGCCAACGACACAGTCATGGACGATTGGCTCAAAACCCACATTGCCGGTTCTGTGGACGCCCACAGCCAGGTGACCGGCCGTGTGCATATCGATGACGGCGCTCAGTTGATCCGTTCCGTGGTTCGAGGTCCTGTGATCATCGGAGCCGGTGCAAAGCTGGTGGAGGCCACCATTGGGCCGTTCACCGCCATAGGTCCCGGCGTGCTGATTGAACGTTCCACAGTAGACCATTCCGTTATCATGGAAGGGTGTCACATTCGCGATATTGCTCGGCTGGAAAATTCCGTATTGGGCCGCCGCGTCAAAGTCTGCCCCACCAGCACCTCTCACGGCGCCATCAGCCTCATGGTGGGCGATGACTGCGTCATTGAGGTCAAAGGATGATTCGGGCCTTGACGGATATTCGTTGACGAGCAACACAGCCTTTTGCTAGAAAAAGCATAAACGTGCAAGAGTGAAAGCAGCGCGGAAAGGCGCTCAGTGTAAGAAGCACAGCTGTCAGAGGAGGCCGACATGTGGGGGATGAACATTATGTGCGCAACGCTCAAGCGCAGCCTGGCCAGTATGCTTCCCTGGGACATTCCGTGGTATGATCCCAGCCACACCGTCTTTTTCGCCGCCCTCTACGGAGCCTTGGGTGTCATCGGCCTGGGTGTGCTCATCGCCGTGCTCATGACCATAAAGCACCTGAAAAAAGGAAACGGCGCGCACCACTGATTCCCCCAATCCTCCGTAACGATTGTCTCCGTGCCCCTTTCAACGGGGTTCGCCCTGTGTTGCCTCAAAGGCGGTCCTGCCGACCGCCTTTTTCATCCCCGAAGTGTTGAAAGATCGTTCCTCGAGCCGCGGTCAGCACAAACCGAATATGGAAAAGAGGAGGGCAGCTGATGGACCCGAAAGCGTTTCGCGAATATGACATTCGCGGTCTGGTGGACAAAGAGATTCATGACGAGGATGTGGTGCGGCTGGGGCAGGCCTTTGCCACCTATCTGGCCCCTTACGGGCGTCGCCGCGTGGTGGTGGGTCGCGATTGCCGTTTGAGTTCCGAGCGGTATCGAGATCTTTTGGTCAAAGGCATGTTTTCGGGCGGACTGGACCTGGTGGACGTGGGCGTCTGCCCGACCCCGCTTTTCTATTTTGCCATTCGCCACCTGGGCCGGGAAGGCGGCGTCATGATCACGGCGAGCCATAATCCGCCGCAATATAACGGCTTTAAAATCTGTAACGGTTTCGACACCATTTCGGGGGCTGAGATTCAAAAATTACGGGAGGTCATGGAGGCCGGCAATTTCGTGCACGGCAACGGATCGATCCGTTCGTACGACATCGTGACCCCCTATTGGGACTTTGTGTGCGAAAACATCACGTTGGATCGGCCCCTGCGCGTCGGGGTCGATTGCGGCAATGCCGTAGGCGGCCCGGTGGCGGTACCTTTATTGGAAAGGCTGGGATGCCGGGTCTACCCGCTTTACTGTGACATGGACGGCACGTTTCCCAATCATGAACCGGATCCCACGGTCCTGGATAACCTTCGAGACCTCATGGACCTTGTCCGCCGAGAATCCTTGGATGTGGGCATTGCCTATGACGGCGATTGCGACAGGCTGGGCGTGGTGGATCATCAGGGCCGGGCGGTCTACGGGGACAAGCTCATGATCATTTTCGCTCGAGAGATTCTCAGCCGAAAACCCGGTGCCGTCTTCATCTCCGAAGTCAAATGCTCAAAGACCCTTTACGACGACATACGAAAGCGAGGAGGCACAGCTATCATGTGGCGCACGGGCCATTCCCTCATTAAAGCCAAGATGAAAGAAACGGGAGCGGACTTGGCGGGGGAAATGAGCGGCCACATGTTCTTTAAGGACCGTTACTTCGGCTTTGACGACGGCATCTACGCTTCCTGTCGGCTTCTGGAAATTTTGGCCCGAACAAACAAGAGGATTCCGGAACTTCTGGAGAATGTTCCCGAAACGGTGTCGACGCCGGAAATCCGCGTAGCCTGCCAGGATGACATCAAATTTAAGGTGGTGGAGCGGGCCGTGGCCTATTTTAAGGAAGCCGGCTATGACGTGATCGATGTGGACGGGGCACGCATTGTCTTTCCGGACGGCTGGGGATTGGTGCGAGCCTCCAACACTCAACCCGTGCTTGTGCTGCGCTACGAGGCGGAAACGGAAGCTCGGCTGAAAGAAATTCAAAGCCTCATTGAAGACACCATCGAAAAGATTCGATCCAAAGCCCTGTAGCCTTGAAAGCTGCGCAGGCCATGATGAGGGCTTTGGAGGCATTGGAAAAGCCCGGGGAATGCTTCCCATATTCCAAAATCCGGCGGGGAACGTGTTGGAAAAGGGTCTCATGGATGAATTCCGTCGAAGCGGCGCACGGCGCGATGCCACCTCTCGGCGTGCGCCGCTTCACAACCGGTGTGCATGGACTCGCTCTTAAGCCTTGACGATTTTTTCTCGCCCCTCTGTGACGTTCTTGGTGGCATTGCGCGTGTCGATGACCAGAGGCGCATGGCGCACGATCCATTCGTAGTCATAGGCGCTATGGTCTGTGAGAATGACCACGGCGTCCGACGATGAGAGGGTTTCCTCCGTCAACGGCACTGATTCCAGTTCAAAACGGTGTTTTCGGCCCGGTTTCAATTTGGGAATATGGGGATCATTGTAGAGAACGACGGCCCCCCTTTCCTGCAGCAACTGCATGATTTCATAGGAGGGGGACTCGCGGTCGTCGTCGATGTCTTTCTTGTAGGCCACGCCCAGAATCAGGACGCGTGAGCCTTTGAGGCAACGGCAGTTGTCGTTGAGCGCATGGATGATGCGTTCCAAAACGTAGTAGGGCATGGACACATTCACTTCGCCAGCCAACTGAATAAATCGCGTGGAAAAGTCGTATTCTCGGGCTTTCCACGAGAGATAAAAAGGATCGATGGGAATGCAGTGGCCGCCCAGACCCGGGCCGGGGTAAAAGGGCGTGAACCCAAAGGGCTTGGTGGCCGCCGCTTCAATCACTTCCCAGATATCGATGCCCATGCGCAGGGCCAACACTTTGAGTTCGTTGACCAGGGCGATGTTCACGCTGCGATAGATGTTTTCGAGAAGTTTGGTCAGTTCCGCGACTCGAGTGCTGGAGACGGGCACGACACGGGTGACGGCGTGGCCGTACAAGGCCTTGGCACATTGGAGGCATGCCGGGGTGACGCCGCCGACCACTTTGGGAATGTTGCCCGTATGAAAATGGGGATTGCCGGGGTCTTGCCGTTCTGGAGAAAAGGCGAGAAAGAAATCGTGCCCCACGCGCAGGCCGGTCCGTTCCAGTTTGGGCAGCATGAGTTCTTCGGTGGTGCCGGGATAGGTGGTGCTTTCCAGGACCACCAGGTGCCCGGGTCTCAGGTGCTGCGCGATGGTGTCTGTGGTGCTTTCGATGAAACGAAGGTCAGGTTCCATCTTGTCGGTCAGGGGAGTGGGCACGCAAATAATGATACAATCGGCGTCGCGAAGCCGCTCAAAGCTTATGGTCACATCCAGCTGCCCGGCTTCGAGAAACCTCTGCACCGGTTCAATGGGAATATGGCGAATATAGCTTCTTCCGTGGAGCAAAGCATTGATCTTGGCGCTGTCCACATCAAAGCCGATGAGAGGAAACCCGGCTTCGCCGAAGCGGATAAGCAGGGGCAGGCCCACATAGCCCAGTCCGATGATACCGACTGTTGCTTTGCGCCCATCAATTTTTTGAAGCAGGTTTTCCATGGATGCCTGGCCTCCGTGTTGGGGTTGCATACTCGCGCGAAGAAAGATCAGCGTTGACCGGCATTGTGCCTAAGAAGAGGAAAAAGAGCAATGGCGAAAGGGCAAGGGCCTTTGAGAACCTGCGTGGTGACGGGGGCTGCGGGTTTTGTGGGCAGCCATTTGTGTGAAAGACTCCTGAGCCTGGACCATACCGTGGTCGGTGTAGATAATTTTTTTTCCGGCCATCCCGAAAACCTCAATCCCTTTGCCGCCCATCCGCGTTTCTTTTTTCATGAAAGGTCGGTGACGGAACCCGGCCTGTTGCCAGGCTTGAGAGCCCAACACGGCGCTTTGTTTGCCGTTTTTCACCTGGCCGCCATTGTCAGTGTGCCCTATTCGCTGGAACATCCCACAGAGACCTTTCAGGTGAACACTCAGGCGACCCTGCGTCTTCTGGAAGAAGCCGAGGCGCTGGGGGTGCGCACCTTTGTGTTTGCGGGATCGGCTGCGGAATACGGGGATCGAGACCGCATGCCCCTGAGTGAAACGGATGCGAACGAGGACACTCGGTGGTTAAGCCCCTACGGAGAATCGAAGTATTGGGCCACCATGGCGGTGGCCTCCCGCCGTGGGAATCTGTGCGGCGTGTCGTTGCGCTGTTTCAATATCTACGGGCCTCGCCAGGATCCGTTCAGCCCTTACAGCGGCGTGATTTCTCGATTTGTGGACATGGCCGTCGCTCAAAGGCCCCTGACCATCTTCGGAGACGGCTTGCAGACGCGGGATTTTGTCTATGTCACCGATGTGGTGGACGCGTACTGCCTGGCCGGCTTGAGGGACGAGGAAAACGAGGCCACGAGGCTTTCCGGTGTTTTCAACGTCGGCTCAGGGCGCGCCACTTCGATTGTGGATTTGGCCCGCTTGATTTGCCGCTTGACACAACAGCCGGAATCCATAACGTTTGGCCCAGAACGTCCCGGCGACATTCGACACAGTAGGGCCGATATCGAAGCCATCACGAGGGTCTTGCACTGGATGCCCCGGATCGGTTTGGAAGACGGCCTGGCAAGGACGATTCAGTGGATGCGCGGTTCCGGATGACCATTGGAGATCGTGAGCCCAGCGTGCATGAGCGTTCAGGTGTTACGAAAGAGAAAGGAGAAAGCCGTGAAAAAGGCGATCGTGGTGGCTGTGGCGTGCCTAGCTTTGGCGGTTGCGGTGATGGCCTGCAAACGCTCCGAAGATGCCGTCAAACTGGCGATGAGTCGAGCCCTTGAACCGTATCGGGCCATGGATTTCGGCCATCTTTTGGGCATGGAAGGCTTCAGCGACGCCCTTTTGAAAATGCATTTCACTCTGTATCAAGGCTACGTGACCAACACCAACGCGCTTTTGGACAAAACCCGCGCCTTGGCCAAGGAAGGAAAGGCGGAGGGACCGGAATATGCGGAACTGAAAAGGCGTTTGGGTTTTGAATTCAACGGCATGAAATTGCATGAATACTACTTCGGTAACCTAGGCGGATCGGGTGTTTTGCCCAAGGATAACGCACTCTATGCGGCCATTGAGGAAAACTTCGGCAGTTTTGAAAACTGGAAGGCGGATTTTGTGGCTACGGGAAGGATGCGCGGCATCGGATGGGTTGTGCTTTACCAGGATCCTGCCACGGGCCGCCTGGTGAACACGTGGATTAACGAGCATGAAACCGGGCATTTTGTGGGTTGCCTGCCCTTGCTGGTCATGGACGTTTTCTAGCACGCCTATGTGACGGATTACGGTCTGGACCGCAAGGCCTACATTGAGGCCTTTTTCAAGAACCTCAACTGGAAGGTAGTCCTGCAGCGCTTCGGTGTTGCCTTAAAAGACAGTGATTTTCCCGAAACCAAGTCGCCCACGCCAAGTCCGCCGGCTGAAGGTGAAAAGGCGGTTTCAGCGCCGGCGGAAAAGGTTCTTCAGCCCGCACCCTCCAAGGGGCATCAGTCTTAAGACACAGTGCGGATTGGGCGTGACGAAAGGGGCTCGGATCGATGGCGTCGAGTCCTGAGCCTCGCAAGGGGCGGGCTTCCGAAGGTGCGGAAGGGTGCGGAACGGAAAGGACGCGGTTGTCCGCATCGCCCCGAGCAGCGCTCTTAGGGAGCCCGGTCGATGCGCAGGGGGGGCGGTGCCAATGATTTGGCGGCCGACCGCGAGCGAGAGAGCCTTTGGCCAAGGACGGATCGAGCATAGGGATTTCGATGCGTGGGTGCGGCGAAAGGCCGACCGCGTGACCGAAAAAGCATCCCTTGATGATCCCGCCGGGATTCCCGGCCTAAAAGCGGGAAGCGAAAGTCTTTGACGATCCCGGCGGAAACCCTTTTTGAACCAAGACCTTATGCCGTGTTTATGACCCGCCTGGCCGAAGCGGGCTTCTTTTTTAGAAACCACGCAAGTTGGAGGAGTCAAAGGGATGGAAAGCATGGTGGAATCCCTGAAAAGGCAAAGGGAACAAGTGGTGCACGGCGCTGATGAGGAAGCACTGCGCCAGCACATGAGCCTTTTGGAGATTGCGGTCATCAGCTTGCATAATCGACTGGTGAATCTCATGGCCTCGGATTCCGAGCGGTTTCGTTCCAGCGGCGCCATCTTGGCCATTGGACGACTGGGGCGTGGGCTCCTTGGGCTTGAAGACCCGGTCAGCCTTTTGTGGCTGCGCACGGAAACCTTTCCGTGGGACGAAAGTGCGCAGCGGGACATTGTGGCGCCGCTTGTGGAAGCGGGATGGCGGGTGAGTCTGCAGAGTGCCACGATTCCCGAACTTCTGGAGGAGCTGGAATCACGGCTGGATTTCTTTTTCGAGCTGCTCGATATGCGCTACCTTTCGGGAAACCGCCAGTTGGTGTCGGAATTGGACCACGCCCTGGACGATTTTATCGCCAGCCATCAGCGGGCCTTGTTTGACCATCTCTACAAGGGAATATGCGAACGGCAGGCGCGTTTTTCCATGCCCGAAGATTGGTTGGAACCCGATATGTTGGAAAGCCCGGGAGCCCTCAAAGACATTGATGCCATTCGCTTTGCCGCCCGGATTTTGTTGGATGTGCGCTGCTTTGACGACGCCATCTTTCAAGGATACTTGACGCGCAAGGAAGTGGATCGACTGCAAAGTGCCGAAAAAAAACTCCTCAAGTGGCTGAATCTCCTGCGCTGCGTCAAGGGGGATCGCCAGAGTGTTCTGGATTTCAAGGTGCAAGAGATCTTGGCGGAAAAACTGGGCTACACGGGAAGGTCTGGCTTTCTTCCCGTGGAATCTTTCATGCAAGGGGTTCATGAAACGCTGCATGAAGTGTTTTGTGTGAGTTCCGAATTTTGTGAACGGTTGCAGGAAACCGGAAAAATCGGGTCCATTCCGTCGTCTTTGGGCCCGAAGGTTCGAGTGGAAGAGGGGCTCTTTGTCGTTGGAGGCCGGCTTCATGTGGATCCCGGACGCTTTGAGCCTACGGCGGCCAACGTCATTCGTCTTTATGCTTTGGCGGCGCAGCATCGAGCCGGGTTTTCCAGTGCCACACGGCGTTGGTTGGAACATCACCGCAGCGTGGTGGAAACGGCTTCCGAAGACCCCGGAGTTCTTCAGGCTCTGTTCCAATTGCTGGCCAGTGATGACAGCCATGTGTCGGTGATTCGTCGGTTTTACAATGACGGATTCTTTCGGGCCCTCGTGCCCGAATCGGCCCTGGTCCACGCCCTGGTCCAGCACGACGCTTTTCACGTCTATCCCGTGCATGAACACCACCTGAGGACTCTACGGGAATTGAAACGGCTCAAGGCCGGGGACTATCAGGACCAGGAGCCGGAACTGACGGCTCTGGCCCATGACATGGGTGACAATCCATGGCTTTCTTTGGCGGCCCTGTTTCACGACATCGGCAAACATGCGGGACGCCACCATGCCAAGCACGGGGCCGACATGTTCCCGCTCATCGCTCGGCGCCTGGGCCTGAGCCTCGACGGCACAGAGCTGGTCACTTTCCTCATTCGCCAGCACCTGCTGCTCATGGACACCGCTTCCATGAGAGACCTGGGCGACATGGAGCTGCTGGTGCAATGCGCCCGCACCGTAGAAGATCCGGAGAAACTGCATCTGCTCATGCTGTTGAGTTTTGCGGACATGATGGCCACCGGGCCGCGGGCGGTCCAAAAATGGCAGGAGACGCCCGTACATGAGCTGTATTTAAGGCTTTTGGATCTTTTGGAAAAAGGAGAGCCGGGGGAGAAGGTTCTGGCGGAACGGTTGGAGAGACTTACAGAAGCGGTCTATGAAAAGGTAGCCGACGTGGTGGATCGATCGCGGCTGGAAGAACATTTTCGCGACCTGGCCCCTCGATACGTCCTGACCATGTCCCCGGAAGCTGTGGCGCGGCATCTCCGGCTGGAAATGGATTTGGGACCGGACATCCATGCTTTTGTCTGGGAAGTGGAAAAGGAAAACGGCGGGGTGGAAATCACCGTACTCAGCCGCGAAATCCCTGGTTTTCTTACCAAGACGGCCGGGATTCTCACCCTTCACGACCTCGATATT
This sequence comes from Desulfosoma sp., assembly GCF_052743555.1. Lineage (NCBI taxonomy): Bacteria > Pseudomonadati > Thermodesulfobacteriota > Syntrophobacteria > Syntrophobacterales > Syntrophobacteraceae > Desulfosoma > Desulfosoma sp. Next base: position 77,367 of record NZ_JBRAHS010000013.1, on the reverse strand, counting down.
CGAGACGCTCGAGTCTTTACCAAGAAAAACGGTGTGATGATTCTCGTTTTTCGATGCCGCTTTGTTTCGCCCGCACAGGAAGAACCCGACTGGGCGTCGGTGCGCGCCGATCTCAGCCGCCTCCTGCAGGGCCGTTTGGCTCTGGATTATCGAATTGCGGCCCATGCGGCGGCCAAAGGATCTTCGCCGGCTCAGACCTTGATTTCCAGTCCCAGCCGAGTTCTGTTGGACAATGATTCCGCAAAGGAATACACCATCGTGGAAGTGTACACCATGGACCGCCCGGGACTGCTGTACACCATCACACGAACCCTGCAGGATCTGCAGGTGCGTATCCATGTGGCCAAAATCACCACCAAGGTGGATCAAGTGGCGGACATCTTTTACATCAAGAATCATCTGGGAGAGAAAATGACGGACCGGGAACAGGTGGAAGAACTTCGGCAAGCGCTGTTGTTTTACCTGGATGGTCCGGCCGGGCACCGGGCCTGATCAGTAAGGACGCACTCCGTGTCGCTTTATATTCGTCGTACGCGATCCGGCCGTCAGATCCGTTATGTTCTCAGGGAATCTTATTGGAACGGATCGTGCTTTGCGGCCCGGGACATTGTGGACTTGGGGAAGGATCCCGCCGAACACATCGTCTACGCTGGTGGCAATGGGTTCTATTTCAGTGAGGCGGTGGAAGAGGCTTTCGCTCGCATGGGACTGGAGCGGGAAACGGAGGACCTGGAACAGGCCTTTTTCCTTTATCTCGCCCCGCACATTCGAAGAGTTATCGGAAATTTTGCGGCGGGACGAGCGCCGCGTGCTCCCTCATGGACCCCCGAAGAATCCGCCCACCACCAGCGGTTCCTTCATCCTTTCGACAAGAGGCGCATGCATTTTCTTCGATGCGGCCGCATGGACATCGGAAACCTGGAAGGTAGAACCTGGAAGTTTCTCAATGTGCTCTGCGACAAGAGCCGTGACGAGATTGAACATGTCATCGAGGGGATGGAAAAGGACTTGCGTCCTCAAGAGCGCCGCAACTACCTCTTTACGGCGCTGGAACTCCAGAAGTATTTTCCGAGCCATCTCATGAAAAACAACCCGGCCGCTCTCAATCCCGAGGTGGTGGATGCGTATTTTCTCGAAGAAATCTGCAGGCTCAACGAGGATTCCACGTTCTTTACGGGCGTTGAAGACCACAACACTCAAACCCTGCACGCCTTCCTCGTCAAATACGTCATCATGTACTTTGATCATTCCTTCAGCCCCGCTTCCCTGCGGGACCGCGTCTTTGCGGATTTTGTGCGCTTTCGTTCGTTTTCTTTTCGGACACCGGCAAAGCAGAACATGACGGAAGAGGAAGCGTGTGCCTGCTTGGGACTACAGCCAAAAGAATACCGGGCCATGAGCGTGCAGACTCTGACCCGGCATTATCGTAGAAAGGCTAAGAAACACCACCCGGATGCGGGCGGGGATCAAGAGACTTTCATCCGTCTCTCGCAAGCCTACGAGTGCCTGGTGCGACGCAAGGCTCACCGGCATTAACGGTGCCGGTCGCGCTGGTCATCGTAATTCGCACTGCAACAGATCCTGGACAACGGTGTAGGGGTCCGTTTGTCGTTCCGTGACCTTGCGCACCAGATCGTCCAGATTTTGCCCCCTTTTTTCCAAGCGCCGAAGCAGTTCAGCCAAAGCCTCTTCGCGAAGGGTTTCCAAGAGTTGGGTCCTGGCCCTTTTTTGGGACACCGCCTCCCATTGACTTCGGTTGTTTTCTAAGAGGTATTGCCGGTGCCGTTCCACGGCGTCCATGAGTTCCGCGATGCCCCTTCCCTTCAAGGCTTCGGTCTCGATGATGGGCGGTTCCCAGTGCTGGTCTTCCAAACGGCGCAAACCCAGTTCGATGAGGTTTCTCAGTTCCCGAACGGTCTTGCGGGACCCTTCGCGATCCGCTTTGTTGACAACGAAAATGTTGCCGATTTCCATAATGCCGGCCTTGATGGCCTGCACTTCATCACCCATGCCGGGAATGGTCACCAGCACCGTGGTGTGCGCGCAATTGGCAATATCCACCTCGTCCTGTCCCACCCCGACAGTTTCCACCATGATGATGTCTTTGCCCATGGCGTCCAGAACGGTGATCATATCGTTGGTGGATTTGGTGAGTCCTCCGAAATGGCCGCGTGTGGCCAGGCTGCGAATGAAGACGCCGCCATCGAGAAAATGGCGCTGCATCCGAATGCGATCCCCCAAAATGGCCCCGCCGGTAAACGGGCTGGTGGGATCGATGGCCAGAATCCCCACTGTAAGACCCTCTTTGCGGTATTCCATGGCCATCTGATCCACCAATGTGCTCTTGCCGACCCCTGGGGATCCCGTAAAACCCAGAATGTAGGCCCGCCCTGTGTGGGGGTAGAGCTCTTTCAGAATATCCCGCGCAGAAGGCATCTGGTCGTCGATGTCCCGAAGAAGGCGCGCCACGGCCCGCACATCCCCTGCCAGGATTTGTTCTGCGATGCTCATGGTTCGTGCCTCTTTTCGTTAAGACACCATGGCTTTGCGGGGTTTCACATGGGTGCGGACCCATTGCACGATATCGTCCAGCTTGGCACCCGGCTCGAAAATTTCCTTAATGCCGATGGCCTTGAGCTTGGGAATGTCCTCCAGCGGGAAAATGCCGCCCCCGATGACCGTAATGTCCTCTGCGTTGTTTTCTTTCAACAGTTCCATAATGCGTGGAAAGGAATACCGGTGGGCTCCAGACAAGATGCTCAGCCCGATCAGATCCACGTCCTCCTGAATCGCGGTGCTCACAATTTGTTCCGGAGTCTGATGGCATCCGGTATAGACCACCTCAAAGCCAGCGTCGCGAAACGCTCGAGCGATCACACGCGCCCCTCGGTCATGCCCGTCCAAACCTGGTTTGGCAATCAATATGCGAAGTTTCCTTTCATCAGCCATGGAAACGCTCCCTTCTGTATCCTCGTTCTCTGGTGATCTGCGGGCACCCACGCCCCACATCGGCGTGGACGGCGCAGCCTGGACAAAAAAATCCTTAGGGCCGTTGTGCAGGCCGAAGGTTAGAAGGTTCCGGGATCAGAATAGGTGCCGAACACTTCCCGGTACAAGTCGCAGCACTCCTGCTCCGTGGCCCCGGCTCGCACCGCATCGATCAGAGCCGGCATGACGTTGTTTTCCCAACACGGAGAACCTTCACACCGGCGGCGCAACTCATCCATAGCCTTTTGCAGCTTGACCTTGTCGCGGCGTGCCTTGAATTGCCGAGTGCGCTCGATTTGAAAGTTTTCCAGTTCATCGTCGATCCGAAGCACAAATTCCAGGTCCGGTCGAGCGCTGGGGAATTTGTTGACGCCGATGATGATTTTTTTGCCCTTTTCCACCTGCTGTTGAAAGTGATAGGCGGCGTCGGCGATTTCCATCTGCGGATAGTTCTTTTCAATGGCGGCTACCATGCCGCCCAGCTCGTCGAGCTTACGGATGTAGACCATGGCTTCTTCTTCCATCTTGTCCGTCAAGGCTTCCACAAAGTAAGAACCCGCCAGAGGATCGATTACATTGGCCACACCCGTTTCATCGGCCAAAATCTGCTGCGTCCTCAAAGCAATGCGCACCGCTTCTTCACTGGGAATCGTGTACACTTCATCCAGGGAATTGGTGTGCAGGGATTGCGTGCCGCCCAGAATGGCCGCCAGGGCTTCCGTAGTGGTGCGTATGATGTTGTTGTAAGGTTCTTGGGCGGTCAGAGAGCAACCCGCCGTCTGCGTGTGGAACCGACACATCATGGAACGCGGCTTTTGCGCCTTGAAGCGATCCTTCATCAGGCGCGCCCACAGGCGTCGAGCAGCCCGCATTTTAGCGATTTCCTCGAAGAAATCGATGTGCGAATTCCAGAAAAAGGACAGCCGTCCTGCAAAGTCGTCCACCTTGAGACCGCGCTTGATGCATTCTTCCACATAGGTGATACCGTCATAGATGGTAAAAGCCAGTTCCTGCACCGCCGTGGCGCCGGCTTCTCGAATGTGATAGCCGCTGATACTGATGGTGTTCCAACGGGGCACTTCGTAAGTCCCGAATTCCACCGTATCCACCACCAACCTGAGGCTCGGCTCCGGGGGCAGCATGAGGGTTTTTTGGGCAATGAATTCCTTGAGGCAGTCGTTTTGAATGGTTCCACCCAGCTTCTTGCGATCGTAGCCCTCATTTTCCGCATTGGCGATGTACATGGCCCAGATGACCGAAGCCGGCGGATTGATGGTCATGGAAGTGGTGACCTCTTCCAAATTGATGCCGGCAAAGAGGCGCTGCATGTCGTCAATGGTATCGATGGCGACGCCGCATTTGCCACATTCGCCGCGTGCCAGAGGGGATTCAGTGTCGTAGCCCATAAGCGTGGGAAAATCAAAGGCCGTGCTGAGGCCGGTTTCACCGTGTTCGATCAGGTAATGAAAGCGTTTGTTGGTGTCTTCCGCCGTGCCCAGGCCGGCGAACATGCGCATGGTCCATAGGCGCGCTCGGTACATGCTGGGCTGAACCCCGCGTGTGAAAGGAAATTGCCCGGGAAACCCAAGGTCCTCAAAATAGTCCTTAGCTTTAATGTCCAGCGGCGTGTACAGCGCCTTCACTTCCACGTCGGAGACAGTGGAAAACCGTTCCAGCCGTTCAGGCATCTTTTGCAAGGCTCTCTCATATTCCCGCAGCCAGTCCTGGTATTCCCTCTCCATGCGATCCAATTGCGATTCCGAAAACATCTTTTGGCCCATTGTGCTGTCCCTCCTCCAACCATGAGAAACCCGCTTTACACGGCGCAGAGGCTCCATGTGCGGCCAAAGGCGGCATCGGCACAGTCCCACCTTCTTGAATGCCGCAAGAACCCTCCGTTCGAACTCGAAAACCTGGTCGATGATCCATGTCCACGCAAAGGAACAGTTTTTCAAGATGCCGTCAAGATTTGTTGATAAAAGAAGCATGCTCCGTAAGGCGTTCGCTCTCGCTCGGCCAAAACACCGATTCGGCGCTGAGGATCGAGCCGTGGGCCTTCATTGCTGTGCGTTGCAAGAATAGGCGTGCGGTGAAGACGCATGCCCCATTTATGTAGGGGTCCGGCTGGGTTTCGGAAACCTTTGGTACGTCAAGGGCATCGTCCCACCCTTGCGGACCTTAAAAGAGCAGGTTATGCATTGTCAAACAAATTTTTTTTCACTTGACCACGGCAAAAACGCTGATGTAGGAAGAAAGCGCACGGAACCAATGGCTTTCACGAACGCTGTGTTTATCCCTGTACCCGAGGCTTTTCCTGCAGCGCGTGTGCCTCCTCGAGCCAAACCCTTCCCGAACGTTGGTTCCATCAACGGCGTGCAAGGTCTTCCATTCTCGTCAAGCCGTACCCTTGGCGTGCCGCAGCTTGGGCACGGTTTCTTGGTGGAGTGCATGCGGGGCATAGCGGGCCTGCTCAAACCCTCGTTCACGGCTTCCCTTGGAAGGTACGGTTTTTCTATGGGCACATGAAGCAGGTGCAGGCGTACTGCCGGCTCCTTTGCCGGGGGTAAGGGCGGCCTCGAGCTGGGGCAAAAAAAGGAGCCGATGCGTCCAAAGGGGCTTTTCTTGTGCTTTTTTTCCAGAGCGTGGTTTTTTTTCTCAGTCCTCGAGGAAAGGAGGTGAAGCACCGACTGGTATTTGGGTTGAGGGGTTCTGGTGTCCATGGGTTCTCTTAAGGGTACTTTTAGAGGAGGTCGCAATGTTTAAGGGAATGCCGAAGATTTTTTGGATCGGTATGCTAATTCTTTATGGGTATTTTTTCGTTTTCTTCTTGCTGGAAATTACTGTACCCAAGTTTCCTTTGGCAAAATTCTTAGGGGTTCCCGCGTGCTATATCTATAACTGGATCATCGGCTTGTTGGTGATTAACCTCATTGTCGCCGCCATCTTTTACCTGGCCGAAGAAGCTCGAGAAGCTCGGCTTGCCAAGAAATAAGGAGGTCAGAATGGGTGCTAATCCAGTGGTTATTGTCGGGGCCTTAATATATTTCGCCATTATGATCGCCATTGGGTACTTTACCCGGAAGGCGGCGCTGAACGCGTCGGATTACTATGTAGCGGGTCGGAAAGTGGGCTCCTTCATCAACGGAGCGGCTTTGGCGTCCACATACTTGAGTCCGGCGAGTTTTCTCGGACTGCCGGCCTTTATCTTTCTTTTGGGCTATCCTTTCTGGTGGGCCTTGGTGGGCATTATCGGGGGCATGCCCATCGCGACTCTTTTGACGGCGGCCCCTTTACGCAAATACGCGCCCACATCCTTTACCGACTATTATGCCGATCGTTATGACACCAAATGGATGCGCCTTATCGCCGGGGTTCCGACCATCATTGCGGGGTTTGCCTATGTCACCCTGTCCATTGTGGGGACGGCCCTTTTCATGCTCGCCATTCTGAAGCTGAACTACAACGTTTCCGTTGTCATCGGGGCCTTGGTGGTCTTTGTTTACGTCTTTTACGGCGGCATGGTGGCCACCACCTGGTCGGCGGCTTTTCAAGGGGTCACGATGGCTGTGGCGGCCGTGGTGGGAGCTCTTTACACCATCGCCCATTTTGGCGGCATTAATCCCATGACGGAAGCCATCTTGAGTGTGTCGCCCAATTTCTTCAACGCGCCGTACGTAAACGAAAAACCCTCCAGTGCTCTCATGGGCATGTGGACAGGGATCGTGGGCTTTTACTTCACATGGCATTTCGGCTTTGCGGCCATGCCCTACACGGTGGTGCGCTTTTTTACCGCCCAGGACATCAAGTCGGCGCGCCGCAGTGTCTTCTGGGCCATTTTCTTTGGCGGCTCCATGTACGTGGGCTTGATTATCATCGGCTCGGCGGCCCGAGTGCTCATTGAAACGCTGCATCCCTACATGTCCGTGGAAGGGGTCAAGGACGCCATGGGCGTGCTCAAGCACATGAAAGGCGTCTACGGCGTGGGCGGAGCCGCGGTGACTGACTATTCCATGATCGCGGCCATGGAAGCCCTCAAGAGCCCCTTCCTGCTGGCGGTCATCTGCGCCGGCGGTTTGGCCATCGCCATGTCCACGGCGGCCGGCTGGATCATGGTGCTCAATGTGCTTCTGGGACGCGACCTCATCGGCAAAGTCTTTGGAAGCAAATGGCCCGAAGAAAAGCCTGTGCAGGTGACGCGGATCATGACCATCATCGTCACCATCATTTGCACTATTGTCGCTTTCAGCCCGCCAGCCTTGGTCTTGGACATTTCCGGAGCCGCCTTCATCGTGATTCTATGCTCCGTTGGGCCTCCGCTGGTGCTGGGCATCTGGTGGGATAAGGCCAACACCACGGCGGCCATCACCAACATCATTGTTATGACGGTTTTGTCCACTTTTTCGTGGATGTACGCCAATTCCAAGCTGGGAAGCGCCCACTGGTTTTTCCTGAGCAAGAAAGGCGGCCTGGTGACACCCCATCAATTTTACTGGGTATTTGTTGGGTTCATTTTCTTTATCCTTCTCAGCCTGGTGACCAAACCCAATAGCCCTGAGGTCGTCAAGAAGTACTCTTACGACCTGCGACCCGAAACCTAAAGGCGATGCCAAGGACCGAAGGGGCCACCTTTCGGTCCTTTCGGCACAAATCGGCATAAAAGGCTACATGAAGATTTTTCGAGGAAATGCATGGCTGGCGAAAAAGCAAAAGAACGGCTGGAACGTTGGGAGCGACATCGAAGACGATGGTATCTTCTGTATTTTTATGTTGGTGTCGGTATCAATTTATTGCTATATTTTACGAAGCCATATGGGTTTGATCCCAGTGGAAGCCTTTTCTGGGGATCCTTTTACGGCATAGGCATTCCCCTGTGCACCATGTTTCTTGGTGTGTCCATTCATCGCAAAATTTTGGGTATCTAAAAATTCCGTGAAAATATCCTGTTGTCTTGGTTTGTTTCTTGGCGTGCTTTTTGGCTTGCTGTTCGGCCACGAACTTACGGCTCGAGGTGATGTGACCTACGTTCACGAGGTGGAGGCCGATGATTTATTCACGGGCAGAAAGGTCCTCATGTTGACCACAAGCTATCGGGCCGATGGTATCTATATGGATCAAAAAAGGCATTACACAGGATCCTGGATGCGTCTTCTTTTCGGAGGTGTGCGCCAGGATCGTCGGACGGTGATCATTTCCTTAGCGTCCCAGGATATTCGGGAGGTCGACTGGGGGCGTGACCGGTGCCGCATTTTTGCTCTGGAGCGTTTGAAAGATTCCGCATGGATGCACAGCTTGGAGAAGGCTCGAGAAGAGCACGTTCCTCTGATGGCGGGCCGGTATGAGGTGCGGTCGCCCGAGCTGACCATTGAGGTCGAGCAGGCGTTGGAGACGGTCGGGACGTATCGATGCCGCCATGTATCGGCTCGGCTGCTTCAGGACACTTACGACAAGCTGCGCCAGGCGCACAGCCTCACGGAGGTACAGCAGGATCTTTGGGTTTCCGACGAGGTGCCGGGCATGGCCGAACGGGCTGGCGTTCAGGCTCAGTTGGCGGCGATTCTGGGCATGGAAGCGGAGCGCCTCGGGCCCTTGTCTTCTCTTTTATCCTATTGGCAGGGATCATTACAGCCCATCGCTGCGGATGTGGCCAAGGTGCATGGTTATCCCGTGAAAAGTACGGTGCACGTTACGGCGCACTATGTTCCCAAGGAAGGGGAATCCAAAAAGGTGAGTCGAGTCATCAATGAGGAAACCAGCATTTTAAAAGAGGTTCGTCCATCGTTTGAGGCCGGGTTGTTCGATGTGCCCCCTCATTTCACGACGGTTCGTGTTCCTTAAGTGAAGGTGTTGAAAGAGCAGGGAATCAAGGAAAGGGAGTCATCCATGGCACGAGAAGACTATTTCAAATGGGCGGAAAGCCTTCTTGATCCTTCCAAAACCTTTGAAAAGCCGGAAGCTCTTGCGGATATCAAAATCGTGGAGTTATGCACGCTCATTTTGGGCCCCTCCTTGCCAAGCTACCTCTCCGAGCTGGGAGCGACCGTTTTTAAGGTGGAACTGCCGGGCATGGGGGACACCATGAGGTCGCTGACACCGTTTGCCAAGTTCTTTAATGGAGCGGCCCTAGGCTGGCTCAAGGAAGCCCGCAACAAGTACCATCTGGCCATTGATGTGCGTGTTCCGGAAGGCGCGGAGCTTTTCCGGGAACTGGTCAAGCGCTCGGATGTGGTCGTGGAAAACCTTCGGGCCGGCACCATGGACAAATGGGGCATCGGTTATCGGCAGCTTCGAGAAATTAACCCGAGGATCATCTACATCGCTTTGAACGGGTTCGGGCAGTGGGGGCCGTATTTGGAGCGGCCATCCTATGATGCCATCGCCCAGTCCGAATCGGGAGAAGCCTGGATCAGCGGCTTTCCCGACAAACTGCCCATGAAGGCCGGCATTTGGTTGGCGGACTATTACGGCGGGCTGGTGGGCGCCATTGGGGTGTTGGCCGCCTTGGCCCATCGGGATCGCACAGGCCGTGGCCAATACATCGAATATTCCCAAGCCGAAAACCTCATGCGGGCGATGGACTGGACGTGGCTATACCAGCATTTCACCGGAAAGTGCCGCGAGCGGTACGGGAACCGTGATGTGAGCATTTGTCCGGCGGATATTGTCCCCAGCAAGGATGGCGAAATGGTGGCCATCGGCGCCGCGACGGACCAGCAGTTTTTAGGGCTGTGCCAAGCCATGGGCAAGCCTGATCTGGCTCAGGATTCTCGCTTTGCCACGCATCTGGAAAGGTTGAAAGAAGAAAACGCTGTGGAGCTTTTGTCGATGATCCGTGCTTGGGCGGCCAGCAAGACCTATGGCGAAATCGACCAGCTGGCCTCGCAATACGGCTTCGGCGCCCAAAAGGTGGCCAACGGCAAAGATCACTTTGAGGACGAGCATTTGCGCCGGCGCAATTTCACCTACTATGTGGACGACCCCATTTACGGTGAACTGTATGAAGAAGGAATCGCCCCGAAATTGTCGGAAACCCCGGGTCGCATCAAATGGGCTGGTAAACCCGTGGGTTTTGACAACGAATATGTTCTGAAGCGTTTTCTCGGGCTCGAGACTAAAAAGATTAAGTATCTCAAAGAAAAGAACATCATCGGCAAGTGGGTGGATGTCCCTCCCGGCCGCAAACCGCCGCAGGATTGGGATGGCAAATCCGGGGTTCTTTTGGTCTAGGCATGGATGAATCGTCGAGAGCGTATGTTAACTCTGTGAATGCAGGGAGGATATCGATGCATGTAGAAACGGAAAAAAGCTGGGGGGATTGGATTCGCGAATTGGACGATCCGGCGAAGAACCGCGAAAAGCCCGAGGCGCTGGACCATATTACCGTGTTGGATGTGAGCTACGCCAACATGGCGGGGTGTTTTTGCACATCCACCTTGGCGGAATTTGGAGCCAATGTCATTCGTTTTGAGCCGCCCGGTGGGGATCCGGCGCGGACTTACAGCCCGTGGGGTTACCTGCACAAGGGGACCGGCCTGGGGTATTTGAATGAAGGGCGCAACAAATTCCACGTGACTTTGAATCTGGAAACTGAAGAAGGACAGGAAATCTTTCGAAAACTGGCCAAGCGAGCCGATGTGGTGGTGGAAACATTTCTCCCCGGCACCATGGACGCCTGGGGTATCGGATACCGCCAGCTGAAAGAACTTAACCCTGGCCTCATCTATTGCGCCCTTTATACCTATGGTCAATTCGGGCCCAAAGCCGCCTGCGGCAAGGCGGATGTGGATGTAGTGAATCAGGCCTACTCCGGCGTCGTGTCTGTAAGCGGTGAGCCCCCGGAAGATCCTCAAAACCCGAAACCGTCGGAAGTGCCCACCAAGCAGGGCAATTGGATGGGTTGGTATGCTGGAGGCGCATGGGCGGCGGTGGCCATTCTGGCCGCTCTGCATTGGCGTGTGAGTTCGGGCAAAGGTCAATTCATCGACGTGTCTTCGGCGGAAGCCTATGGTCGGTGCATCAATTACGGCATCAACTACTATTACGGCTTTCAGGACACGATTCCTCGAGTGGGCAACTACGATGTGGGTGTGTTTCCCTACACGTATTTTAAATGCAAAGATGGTTTTGTGTTCCTGTCCGGCTTTGCTGATCCCAACTGGAAGGCGCTGTGCACCATCATCAACCGTCCGGATCTGCAGCAGCAGTTTCCGACCATTTTTGAGCGGTTGAATGTGGACAACATGAAGGTCATGTACAAGGAAATCGAAAAGTGGACCATGGCGCACACCTATGATGAGATTTTTGATGCCGTCATGGACTACAATAAAAATATCGGACAAGGCGTGGTGGTTCCCGGCCGCATCTCCTCGCCCATGGACACCATGAAGGCGGAAAACTGGTGGGTGCGCATGGCCTTGGAAACCATCGAGGACCCGCATTACGGCGAAGTGACCATTGCCAATCATGCGCATAAGATGACGGAGACACCGCCTCGCGTGAAATGGATCTGCCGGCCCGTGGGCGGGGACAACTATTATGTCTACGCCAGAATGCTCGGCTATGGCCCCAAGCGCATTGAGGAGCTGAGAGAAAAGGGCGTTGTCTGATGATGGGCCCCTTTTAACGAACAAAGAAAAAGGCCACGCTGTGGCCTTTTTCTTTAAGAAAGCCGCCACGATTGATTCCTCCGAAGGAATTTTTCCGTAAGATTAAGCCGTTTTCCTTTCTTTCCGAAGAACATTTGAGCGCGTTGGTGGGCGGTTTGGACGTGGCCATGTACGCAGCGGGTACGGTGGTGTGTGCCAAAGACGAGGTGAGCCCTTCGGTCTTTTTGGTTTTTTCAGGACTTGTGGGCCTCTACGACAGCGATGAGCTGGTGGATCTCGTCTCCAAAGGCGAAATTTTCGGTCTTCTTTCAGCTATGCACCATACCCCCTCCTATTACGAAGCGCGCGCTTTGGAAGACAGCATCTGTTACCTGATCGACGCCGAAGCTTTTGAAAAAGTCTATCGGGCTCACAGTGCCTTTGCCTCCTTTTTTACCACTTTTATCGAGCGGCGTTTTCGTTCTTTTTCGCAACTGGCTCGAGAGCAGGAATCCCTGCAGGATGGCGCCACGGCCGTTTTGGTGGAAGCCTTGGTGAGCAAGGCGCCTGTGACTTGCCGCCCTGACCAAACGGTGAAAGAAGCCGTGGGGATTATGGACACACACGGTGTCGGGTCCGTGGTGGTAGTGCAGGACGGAAAGCCCGTGGGCATCCTGACCAACCGGGACATGCGCCGCGTGCTGCTTCTGGGAAACCCAGACAGCGCGGTCAATGAGTTCATGTCCGCGCCGGTCATCACGGTGGATTGCCGATCTTCAGTGCTGGAGGCGTACACGGTGCTTTTGCGCACCGGCATCGATCATTTGGTGGTGATGGACCAGGATCGCCTCCACGGCGTGATCACCAGCAAAGACGTGCTGGCTCAGCTGGAACCCTCTTCATCCATCTTGGCCATATATCGAAAGATTCTCAAGGCCGTTGACCTGGAGGAGCTCAAAAGCGCCTTTCACGCCATCCGTGTGGCCGTTTCCGAAATGGCTTTGAAAGGCATCCACTTTTACCAACTGTCCCGAATGCTCACCACCGTCTATGACACGGTGGTGATTCGTGTCATTCAGCGGCACACGAGCCCGATGGAAGGCCAGGATTTCTTGTGGGTCCATGTGGGAAGTTCCGGCCGCAAGGAACAAATCCTCACCACGGATCAAGACAATGCCGTCCTATGCAGCGCCACAGGGCCATGTCTCGCCGCCGCCCAAGACATCACGCGCATCTTGGAAGAGCTCGGCATTCCGCGCTGCCCGGCGGATTACATGGCCTCAAACCCGCGCTGGCATTTGAGCCTGGAAGAGTGGAAGGAGCATTTTCGGCGATGGTTTTTGGAACCCATTCCCGACCATATTCGGTATTTGACGGTGTTCCTGGATATGAGAGCGGTTTATGGGAACCTGGAATGGCTTGGAGAACTCATCGACGCCATTCACAACGCCATCACCAATCAGGCGGTGCGCTTTCTCGCCTACGATGCCGCCTTGCATGAACCGCCCATCGGCATTTTCGGCATTCGACATCGAGATCGGGGTGTCGATGTGAAGCGGTACGGGATTTACCCCATTGCCAACGGCGTTCGCGTGATGATTGCGGCCAACCGCATGCTGCGCATCACAAACACGCGTGAGCGCATTGAAGCGCTGCGCGATGCCGGTGTTCTGAGTCAGGAGAGCGCCGGCGATCTCCTGGAGGCATATGCTTTTTTACAGGACCTTCGGCTGCGCCATCAGGCGTGGGCCATGAAGCACGGCAGCCCTGAAGCCAACCTTTTGATGCCGGATAAGTTGGATAAAATGGATCTTCTGGTCTTGAAAGAATCCCTTAAGGTCGTGGCCTCTTTTCAAAAAAATCTCAAGGCCCTCTACGGTGTGGACCGAGGGCTGTGATGCTCTTAAGCGAAGCGAACTTTGTGTCTGTGGACCTGGAGACCACAGGGCTGGATGTGCGCCGGGACGACATCATCGCCGTGGCTCTGGTGCCCATGGAGGGATTAAAGATCCGTGTGCGGCACGCCTACTATACCTTGGTCAAGCCCCGCACTTATCGGCTCAAGACCATGAAGTACCATGGCATCGATCGCGACGCTCTGCAGCATGCACCCGCCTTTAAAGACATTGCCCATGACCTTCTGGCTCGGTGCAATGGTTTTCTTTTGGGGCACTGCGTGCAGATGGACTATCAGTTTCTTCGGCGGACTTTTAAGGAGGTGGGCCTGTCCTTTCAGCGGCATCTGGTGGACATTGCGGAGGTGGAAAAGTGGATCGGCGGAAAAACCTCCCATCGGCCCAGCTGTGACGAATTGAGCCTGGACGCCTTAATCAGCCGCTATGGACTCAAGGAACACTACCGCCATCACGCCTTGGCGGACGCTTTTTTCGCCGCTCAGATCTTTCAGATTCAGATGACACGCCATGGCGTGCTGCACGTGGAACAACTGCTTGACCAGCTCAGGAATCAAAAAGTCTGCGACACACCGTTTTTGGTTTAGAAGCTTATCGGAAAACAGGGTTCGACGTTTCTTGTATCCCTATTGAAGATGTCCGCGCCCACGTTTTCGAAGGGACGGCCTCCCGGCTGTCCGCACACTGGCGGACACGCGGGAGCGTGTCCCTTCAAAAACAGGGGACGCTCACGTTAGGGGCAGCGTCCGGAAGTGCTCCAGACATTGAGCTTAAATCCATACCTTTGGGAGAAGCTTATTGGAATTCTTCTGAAAATGCTATCCATAGGAGCGGCGCAAGCTGCGAGCCCAGGCCGCTTCTGGTTCGGTGGCTATTCGGGTCCATGGTGTGATCGCGCCTTGCGGCGCTCCTACAGAGTGAAACGAAAGCGGCCCCGAAAAGCCATTCTGGATCATTTGTCCTTGCGGTTTGCGCTTTTGCGGACTTTTATGTCCAATGCTTTGACAAGCGTGACGAAAAGCGTTTCACACCCCTGTAAGAAAGCCTGTCGATCTCAATGGCTCGAAGCCTCTGGGCGGAAGGCGCGGTGGAACCGGATGCCGAAGGCCGGCGGCTTGAAAAAGGGTGCGTGCCGGTGGGGAAAACAGGCTTTGAGATCGCGGTGCTATGTGGTAGTGAAAAAAAATTGACGGAGCAGCGACCGACACTTGGCGTTTGAGGCCATGAGCCGAGGAAGGATGGACCAGGCATTTCAACGCAGGAGGTGCAGGATGAAAAAATGGACGATGGTTTTGGGTCTCGCCGTGGCGGTCGCGACGGCCATGGCTGTGCATGGTTGGACGGCGGACATCGAATTGGCCAAGAAGTCCACGCTGGAACAGATTCTGCAACGAGGCGAGTTGCGCGTTGGGTTTGAAGCCGGGTACATGCCTTTTGAAATGACGGACAAGAAAGGCAATTTCGTGGGCTTTGACATCGACATGGCCAAAGAGATGGCCAAGGCCATGGGGGTGAAGTTTGTTCCGGTCAATACGGCGTGGGACGGTATTATTCCGTCGCTCATTACGGGCAAGTTTGACATCATCATGAGCGGAATGACGGTCACGCAGGAACGCAACCTGAAAGTGAATTTTGCCGACCCTTACATCATTGTCGGCCAGACCATTCTTCTGCACAAAAAGCATGAAGGGACGGTCACCTCCTACAAGGACCTGAACGACCCTAAATACATTGTGACCTCCAAGCTGGGCACGACGGGTGAACAGGCCGTCAAGCGCCTGATCCCCAAATGCACTTACAAGTCCTTTGAGACGGAAACGGAAGCCGCTCTGGAAGTGGTCAACGGCAAGGCGGACGCCTTTGTCTACGACCTTCCCTTCTGTGTCGTGTTCTTGGCGCAGCAGGGGGCCGGCAAGCTGGTGTTTCTGGACCAACCCTTTACGTATGAACCCCTGGCCTGGGCCATCAACAAGGGAGACCCCGATTTTCTCAATTGGCTGAACAACTTCCTGCGCCAGGTGAAAAACGACGGCCGCTACGATCAAATCTACAACAAGTGGATCAAGAGCACGGAATGGATTCAGGATGTGGCCCAGTAGGCCGAAGATCTCTTGATTCGATGGGCAAGGGCCCAGGATAGTGGCTCATGGCACGAGTGTCGCAACACATGACTCGAGGGGCTTACGCCTTTTGGGTCATGGTTTTTTTTCTGATGGTTATCGGGGTTGTGGGGGTTCTTTACTACGCCACGCAAAAAGTGGATTAGGTGTGGCGTTGGTATCGCGTGCCCCAATATTTCTATTACAAAGAGAAGGTCGAGATTCGCTCAGAGATTCAAGGGCGCATTGAGGAGATCGCTCGCACTGGTGATACCGCCTCCCTTCGTGTGGCCGGGTCTGGGGAAACGGCCCAGTACACGGTTCCCGTGAAGGGACTGCGCGTGGATGCGGGAGATACGGTCTATCCCGGCGATGTATTGGGGGTGTTTCATCGCTGGAAAGTGGGCATTCTCATGCAAGGCCTGTGGCTGACCCTCAAGGTCAGCCTGATTTCCATCCTGCTGGGTATTCTCATCGGGCTGGTGGCCGGTCTAGCCCGTATTTCCACAAACCCCGCGCTCAAGTGGTCGGCCGTGACCTATGTGGAGATCATTCGCGGTTCTCCGCTGCTCGTGCAGATCTTTATCTGGTACTTCGTGCTGGGCACGGTGATCAACACCCTTCTGGCCAAGAACGGCCTCGAACAACTCCCGCCCATCTGGTACGGTGTGGCGTCCCTGGCCTTTTTCTGTGGAGCCTATGTGGCGGAAATCGTGCGGGCCGGCATTCAGTCCATTCACAGAGGCCAAATGGAAGCGGCCCGCTCCTTGGGCATGAGTTACCCGCAGGCCATGCGCCACGTGATTCTGCCCCAGGCTTTGCGGCGCATTTTGCCTCCTTTGGCGGGCCAGTTCATCAGCCTCATCAAGGATTCCTCGCTTCTGGGCATCATCACCATTCGGGAACTGACCAAGGCAACGCGGGAAGTGGTCACGACGAGCCTACAGCCCTTTGAACTGTGGTTCATGTGTGCTCTGCTCTATCTGGTGCTCACCTTTGGGCTGTCCATGTTTGTCCAGTATTTGGAAAGGAGGACCGCGGTTTCGTGATCACGGTGGACAACGTTTCCAAGACATTTCATGCTCCGCATGAGGTCAAGGCCCTGCAGAACGTCTCCTGCCAGGTGACCAGAGGGGAAGTGGTGGTGATCATCGGCCCTTCGGGGTCGGGAAAGAGCACCCTGCTTCGATGCCTCAACCGCTTGGAACATGCGGATACGGGACACATTTATATCGACGGCGTGGATATTCTGGACCGCAAGACCAATATCAACAAAGTGCGGGCGGAAGTGGGCATGGTTTTTCAGTCCTT
>NZ_JBRAHS010000013.1:27879-60374 GCF_052743555.1 Desulfosoma sp. | reverse complement strand
AGCAACGGGTGGCCATAGCGCGAGCCCTCGCCATGGATCCAAAGGTCATGCTCTTTGACGAGCCCACATCGGCTCTGGATCCTGAAATGATCGGTGAGGTTCTGGATGTGATGAAGACCCTGGCTCGCGAAGGCATGACCATGGTGGTGGTCACGCACGAGATGGGATTTGCTCGAGAAGTGGCGGATCGCGTCCTTTTCATGGACCAGGGGCGCATCGTGGAGGAAGGCACTCCGGAGCATTTTTTCACCAACCCGACCCATCAGCGGACCAAGTTGTTTTTGAGCCAAATCCTTTGAGTGCGGGAAGGACAAGGCGATGGAAAAGCATCTTCTGATCACCGTCAGCGATGAAGTGTCCCATCTGTGCGGCGTGCGCTTCGTGGCGGGGTTTTTTAAAGAAAAGAAGCCTTTTCACCTGACCCTTCTTTACGTGGCCCCTACGCAGTTCACGGGCGGTTGGGAGGCTGACAGGCCCCGATCCAGGGCGATAATTCCTACGGAAACTCAAACTCGAGGGCAAAAGGCTCTGGAGCGCAGTGCTGAAATCCTTGTGGAAGCGGGCTTTGACGAAGCGAAGATTCGGTCCAAGCTGATTCCCAAGGAAATGGAAACGGTGAAGGAAATCGTCATGGAAGCGCGCCGAGGCCGCTATGACGCCGTGGTGCTGGGACGTCGAGGCTATGCCGCCTTTGCCGGCGTGTTTTCCACAAGCATCAGCACCGAAGTGCTTCGCCAGCCTTTGCCCTGTCCTCTGTGGATCTGTCGAAATCCGGGATTGGAACATGAACGGGTGGTTCTGTGCGTCGATGATTCCGAGGCCAGTCAGCGCATCGCGGATCATGTGGGGTTCATGCTTGAGCACGAAGAACACCGCGTGTGTCTTTTTCATGTGATTACGGATCGAGGGCGGCAGACTCGAGACATTATCGACAGAACCGCCAAGGTGCTCGAAACCAACGGGGTGGCTTCCCAATGCATTGATTGGAAGATCGCGGTTTCACAAAACGTGGCGGAAGCCATCATGGAAGAATGCCGAGAAACACCCGCTTCCGTGATCGCCATGGGGCATGAAAACGAGGGAAGTCAGGGGTTTTTCGGTGGTATCTTTTCCGGCTCCGTCTGCTCCGGCGTGCTCAAGCGTTTTGAAAACGGAGCCCTGTGGATATCCAAGTAGAGAAAATGCGGCGGGGGGGGGCGCACACGCCTGGGCACGGCTTTTTCAGCCAAGCCGAAACCGCGTTCGAAGCCTTTGGCTTAAAGCTCGAATAGCCGCAAAAGCCTTTTCCACCGTCTGGGTTCCGTCCGGGTTGACCAGGCAACAGGTGGCCGGAGACAATAGGCTCCGCGCCACCAATTCGTCCCGATCGATGCCTTTTTGAGCCAAACGGTCCCACAGCCCCAACAGCCGTGCTTCCAGAGAATCCACGGACTCGGCTTCAAAGGGTTCCACATTGGTGGGTACCATGCCCCACATCAGGCGGCCTCCGCGGTCGAGAAACCGGTGGATGGCTCCAGTATAAGACACGAAAATTTCTCCGTTGCTGTACATGTCAAGGGACAGCACATCGAGGTCCAGGTTCAGCAGAAAGTCCCAGTCGGGATTGCCGCACAAGTGAATGCCTCGCGGCCTTTCAATCATGGCAAAGAAAGCTTCCATGTCGTTGCGGGCGCTCAGGTGATTGTAGCCGCTGAGAGCGCTGAAGATAAACTGCAGGCCCGGCTCGTCGACAAACATAAAGGCGTCGGAGTGAAGGGTCTTGAGGCGTCGAAGCTGCACGTTGACGCGTTGGGCCATGAATTCAAAAAGAAACGGCCGTACCGAGTCGTGAAAGAGTATGGGGCGGTCGGATTCGTCCTGCACATTGAAACCAAAACTCACCGGCCCTTCCAACTGCCCTCGAATGGCCGGCCTGTCGGAAAAGTCCATCTGCAGAAATCGATGATACACCGCAGAATATTCAGGGCTGATGTCGAATAAAGCGGGGTCGTCAAAACGGCTGAGAACTTCCGGAAGTTCCTGAATGAATTTTTCCGTGGAAAAGCGCAGCGTACGGTTTTCCAGATTTAAAATGATCCCTGGAAAGTGTTCGGAGGCCTGCACGTACATGTCTTCGTAGTAGTTGAGCAGGGGCAGTTGAGGCCAAAAGGGAATATCCAGGGATAGAGCCACCTGAAGGGCGCGCTCCACGTCGCGGTGAGGCATGACGGCCATGGCTGTTGTCATCAGGTTTCCAGGGATCGGCATGGAGCTCCTCCTTGCGGGGCTGTCCAAAGGCAGTGCTGCATGATTTCCCAGCAAAAGGACCGGCTCCTCGCCGGCACCGTGTGGCCAATGGCGAAGGAACCGGCCCCTGCGTACTTCCGTGGGCTTATCCGACCTCTTTGCGGCACTCTAAAGCGCCCATAGGTTTATTGTCGAACGTCATCCCCTCGAGGGTCTCCCTGAGAACCTGTCAAGCTTTCAAAATGGCCTTGAGGTCCTCTTCCGGCGTCCTGATGGGCTTGAGGTCGAAGTTTTGCACCAGCACCTGCAGAACATTGGGGCTGATGAATGCGGGCAGTGATGGTCCAAGACGAATGTTCTTGATTCCCAGGTACAGAAGGCTGAGCAGAATGGCCACGGCCTTTTGTTCGTACCAGGAGAGCACAAGAGACAAGGGCAGCTCGTTGACGCCCACGTTGAAGGCCTTGGAAAGGGCCAGAGCGATCTGGATCGCGGAATAGGCATCGTTGCACTGGCCCACGTCCATGAGTCGAGGCAGACCGCCGATGGTTCCCAAATCCTTGTCAAAGAAGCGAAACTTGCCACAGGCCAGGGTCAGCACCACACAGTCGTGTGGAACCAGTTCCACGAAGCGGGTGTAGTAATTGCGGCCTGGCTTGGCGCCGTCGCAGCCGGCCACCAGGAAAAAGTGGCGAATGGCCCCGTTTTTCACCGCTTCGATGACCTTGTCGGCCACGCCGAGCACGGTGTTTCGCGCAAAGCCCACCATGACATGAGCGCCGTTGGTGTCTTCGGCGAAGCCGGGAAGTTCCATGGCCCGTTGAATAACCGGCGAGAAATCCGTGCGATGCACGTGGCGCACGCCCGGCCATCCCACCACGCCGCTGGTAAAGATGTTGTCTTTATAGGTTTCCTGAGGTTTTTGAATGCAGTTGGTGGTCATGAGAATGGCACCGGGAAAGGCGGCAAATTCCTTCGCCTGGTTCTGCCATGCGGTGCCATAATGCCCGTAGAGATGTTCGTATTTCTTCAGTCCCGGATAGCCGTGGCATGGCAGCATCTCACCATGCGTGTACACGGTGAAGCCCTTGCCCTCGGTTTGCTTGAGCAGTTCCTCCAAGTCCTTAAGGTCGTGGCCGGATACGAGAATGGCTTTGCCCTTGCGATGCCCCAAAGGCACTTTGGTGGGCACGGGATGACCGTAAACCCCGGTATTGGCCGCGTCCAGGAGTTCCATAGCGCGAATGTTGATTTCGCCCACACGAAGCACGCGACTCACCCAATCGTTCAAACCAAGGTCTAGGCGGAGGGTGTCGGCGAGGATCTCCTGGAGCGCCGCATAGACCGCGTCGTCTTCCTGGCCGAGAATCTGCGCGTGATCGGCATAAGCGGCGACGCCGCGCAGACCGAAAATCGCCGTGTGCTTCAAAGATCGAATGTCGGGGTTGGGTTCCGGGTCTTTGTCAAAACCAACGGCTTCCCCTTGGCGGACCATTTCGGCCACGCTGGATCCCGGCCGCCATGTTGCCGGGCCTTCGGCGAAATCCACGGACCCACCTGCAGCCTTGACTTTTGCCTTGATCCTTTCGCGCACGTCCACGGTTTTTTTTATAAAGCGCGCCAGGTCCTCAGGGTCAAAGTTGACGTTGGTGAGTGTGCTGAAAAGAGCTTCACAGAAGAGGACGTTGGTGTCCCGGTCAGAGATGCCGACCTTGCGGCCTTCCACCGCCACTTGGCTCAGCCCCTTGAGTGCATAAGTCAACAGATCCTGCAAGGCTGCCACATCGGCCTGTTTGCCACACACACCCAGCTTGGTGCACCCTTCATTCTTGGCCGTCTGCTCACATTGATAACAAAACATGAGTACCTCCTTTTGTATGGGGTTCGTCCTGCGACATTTGAAAGCCGGCTTTCCTCGCTGCACGATGGCAACATAAGGTTTGGGGGGCACTCGAATCCTTGACCTAGGTCAAAAAGCTTATTCTTTTTTCAGAGGTATTGTCGACCCAGTTCATCGATCAGGGCGTCGATGGGTTTGCCTGTTTGCTGCTCCAATTCCCGTCGTGCCGTCGCCAGTCGTGAGCGATAAGCGGGGAGATCGTCCACGCACCGAAGAGCTCCGCCGTAGCGTCCCAGCCGGTACAGAAGGCGATCGTCGTCGGACAGCGCCAGATATTCCTCGATAACGGCCAGGAGTTTAGGTTTGTCATGAGGAAAAGTTCCTTCCAGATTTTCCAGCAAATTTCTCATGTGATCCGACGTGAGGGTGCTGTGGATACTGTGCAGATTTTCGATCATCAGGCGGATTTCGCGGACAACCTCGTCGTCGCTTAAGGTCTGAAACGCGCCCGATTGGAGATGATCCCAGAGGGGCGTGTCCGGAGGCACGCGCAGGGTACGCAGCCGAATGAAGTGCGGATCGATGGCTTCCAGTACCCGTGCTGTCTCCAGCGCATGTTCCCGACTCCATCGCACTCCGCCAAGACCGGGCATGACGTATTCCGAAAGCGTCATACCAGCTTCCTTGACCTTGAGGCCGGCCTCAATGTGCTGAGCCGCAGTGGTTCCCTTGTCCATGAACTGCAGCACCGTATCGGAGCCACTTTCCAAACCGATGTGCATGCGGTCCAAACCCGCTTCGTGGATCTCCCGAAGTTCCCACAGACTTTTTCGGGCCAGCGTTGCGCTTCGCCCATAGGAAGTGATGCGCGTGATGCCGGGGATTTTTTCTTTCAGGTAGCGCAAGGCCGCCACAAGATCACGGGTGCGCATAATGGGATTGTTGGCATCCTGAAGGAAAACGGTTCCGTCTCCGTGATAGAGCCAGACGGCCACATGGCGGTAACAACCGGTGATCGCAGGATCCGTCAAGATCCGGTTCATCACCGGGGCGCTGATGGCTCCGCCTTCCCCCATGGACCAGGAAAGGGTTTTGATGTCGTCGATGATAGCGCGAACGGTATCGATATCGGCCTGAATTTCGCCCACAGAGCGGCGGCTGAAAGGTCGGCCTTTGTAAACGGGGCAAAAAGCGCAGCGGTTCCAGGGGCAGTTCCTGGTAAAGCGCAGAAGCAGACTGCGGGATTCGCTGGGCGGTCGAATGGGTCCTTGTTCGAAATGAAAACGCATGCCAGACCTCCATGGTGGAGCGAAAAGTGCCCAAAGGTTGAGTTCCTTCAACAGGGTCAGTATACTGTTTGTGTTTTCGCGCACGTAGAGACAAGCCACCAACGGACGAGGAGTTCAAGGTATGACGGAGGAAAAATGCACGGCAGTCTATCTTATGGTGCGGCAGGAAGAGCTGCGCCCGGAGGATCAAGGGTCCTATGAAAGGCCATTGGCGACGCAGCGCGAGGCCTGCCTGGCTTTCCTTCAAGAAAAACTTCCGCCCGAAGAGCGGGAACCGGTCAGTTTTTATACCAGCCGCTCCCAGCTCTTCATGGATATTGACCGCAAAAAGGTCAAACGGCTCGTGGTTTATGAGACGGACCGATTGGCGGCGAACACGCAGGAACTTGAAGGTATTCTTTTTGAGTGCCGATCGGCGGGCATTCCCATCCTTTCGGTGCAATGAAAAGTCGCAAGGTCGGTGGGCTTTCCCCACCAGCCTTGCTCATGGGTACACCTTAGGCGAGCTTCACCTCCACCTTTCGTGGCCTGGCCTTGTCCACCTTAGGGAGTGTAAGGGTCAAAACGCCGTTCTTCATGGCCGCTTCGATCTTGGATTGATCAATGATGCGGCCCAGAGTGAATTGCCGAAAATAGTCCCCCACACCGTATTCCCGAAGCAGCACCGTTTCTCCTTCGCCCTCCAAGGTCACCGTGCCGCGGATGGTCAACTGATCGTCCCGAATGTCGATGTCCACGTTTTCCGGCGAGACACCGGGCATGTCGGCCACAAGCGTCAAAGCTTCCTCGGTTTCGTAAATGTCCACAGCCGGAACGTAGACCGGAATGTTTCGGGTGGTTTCCGATTGAGTCTGAACTTCCCTTTTTTCCCTCACCTCAATGTCCTTTTCAGCCATGATCGTCACCCCCTTATCCTCTGATTGGCCAACCTCGGCATCTTAAGCGGTCTTGACCGTGATCTGTTTCGGTCGGACTTCCTCGGCCTTGGGCAGGATGATCTTTAAAATGCCGTTCTGAAACACCGCTTCCACCTTGTTCACATCAATGCGCGTCGGCAACGTCAAGCTTCGGCGGAACCTACCGAACTCCCTTTCTCGACGATGATAACTCACGTTCGAGGCAGCTTCGGAGCCCTTGCGCTCCCCACGAAGCATGAGGGTGTTCCCTTCCACCGATATGTCCAGATCGCTCGGCTCAATGCCGGGCAGCTCGGCACGCACATAGAGGTTATCTTTGTCGTCACTCACATTGAGGGGAGGAAAAACCCCGACCCTCAAAGGGCGAATGCCGCGAAATCCTGAGAACAAGCGGTCCATTTCGCGACGAAGCCGATCCATTTCCCGTTCCATTTCCACAAAAGGTCGGAAGAGCTCATCTTGGTCTGACCAGCGCAACAAAGCCATGGCCACATCCTCCTTTCATATCGAATTTACTCCTAAAAATCATTGTTTGTTTGACCCAAAAACTAAGTTCGCTGCGCAAACCTGTCAAGGTAGGTGCGTGGTGATTGACAAGACGGTGGGAATCTTTTACGAGTCCGGAGAAGGCAGGAGCGGGGCAAGGAGGCGCACGTTCAGTGAAGACATTTGAAAAAGAAGATCCGCGACTGGAAGGAATCGGCTGGGTGCCCGATTCGGGACCGTGCTCCGGCGTTTACGTCTTGGGGCATGGGCGGGTTCTCATCGATGCGGGCAACATGTTCGGGCTTGTGGATCATATGGAAGAAATGGCTCCTTTGGAGACCCTGGAGCACATTCTTTTGACCCACACCCATTTCGACCATGTGGGGGGCATGGCGGAAATTTATCAAAGAGTAGCCCCCAATGTCTTTGTGCACGGAATGGCGAGAGAATACTCTCGGTTGCTGCGTTCGCCTTTTCCGGAATTTTTTCAGGCGCTTGAAGATGCGGGAAAGATCCATAAGGTCCAAGACGGCCAAGAGATCGACGGGACAGGATTGAGGGCTTTGCATGTGCCCGGGCACACGGCGGGGGATCTGTGTTTTTATCATGAAGCATCGCAGACCCTTTTCAGCGGGGATGCAGTGTTGCCTTTTCGCCTGAGGTTTTCGGCGGTTCTTTCCAAACCGGATGATCTTTGTGGAGGCCGCATTCAGGACAAGGTGCAGAGTCTTCGGCGCCTGCTTGGTTTACCCGTCAAGCATCTCTTTCCGGGGCACGGCGAACCCGTGCTGCACAAGGGAGCGCACCAGATCAAGATCGCTTTGGTAACCCTTTACCAGGCCCTTGATGAAAACCCGCCAGAAAAAGCCTGGCTTCTCATGGCCCAGGACCTAGTGGAGGCGGGGCAGAGGGAAGAAGCCGAGGAGTGCCTCAAAAAGGCGCGGGCTCTTGCGCCCACATCCCAAGATGTCGCCCGGGTGAGCGAGGAGCTGGGTATTGTTGGGTAGGGTGCTGAAGTAATCTCAAAGAACAGGGGCGCGCGAAGCTCGCGCGCGCCTGTTTTCACCGCAAAGGATTGTCTTGTTGAATTTTTACTGGCTGCGACCGAGCATCAAGACGATCTGCGTTTTTTCGTCGTTTTTGGTCACCACGACGTGAAACATTTTGTCGCCTTGGCGCCAATGTCCTTGAATGCCTTCCTGGTGATTCATTTCCATTTGGTTTTCCCAGCCCGATGAGCTGAGCGCTTGCTTGTAAAAGGCCTAGACTTTTTCCGTAGAATCCTCCGAGCTCAAAATCACTTGCGATCCCTGTGCCATTTTCATGGCCATTTCCACCTGGGAGCCCGGGTATTGGGCCACGACGCTCTTGATGTCGTCGGGGTAATTCACCTGGGCTGAAATCGGAACGGCCATCAAAAGACATCCCAAAACCACGGTGAAAACCAAGAGCCGTTGGTGCATAAAATCCTCCCGCAATTCCTAGGTTTCGAGTGCCTCATGGGCCGTCCCGCGACGGCCTCAAACGACGAACTTACCTTAGGATTCAAAGGAGCTTTCAGCAATGAAAAACTAATGCGAATTAAAACGTTACCTCCACCAGAGATCAAATCGGTCCAGATTCATGACCTTAGTCCATGCCGCAATAAAGTCCTGGACAAATTTTTCCAGTCCATCAGTGCACGCGTACACTTCGGGAATGGCTCGAAGCTGCGCGTTGTGGCCGAAAATCAGGTCGGCGCGTGTGGCCGTCCATTTGAGGGATCCCGTTTTTCTGTCCCGTCCTTCAAAAACGTTGGGGTTGTTTGGGCTGGGTTGCCACTCGGTGCCCATATCCAGAAAATGAACGAAGAAGTCGTTGGTGAGGGTTTCGGGTCGTTTGGTAAAGACCCCGTGGGGCGCTTGTTTGAAGTTGGCGTTGAGGACACGCATACCGCCCACCAGCACGGTCATTTCCGGAGCCGTGAGGGTCAGAAGCTGCGCCATGTCCACTAACAAATGTTCAGCCGGAACGCTGTGGGCGCCTTTGAGGTAATTGCGGAAGCCATCATAAAGAGGTTCCAGCACGGAAAAGGATTCCACGTCCGTTTGTTCTTGCAGCGCGTCCATGCGCCCGGGCGCAAAGGGAACCGTCACTTCCAAGCCGGCTTTTCTGGCGGCCTCTTCCACAGCGGCGCAGCCTCCCAAAACGATCAGGTCCGCCAACGAAACTTTTTTGCCTCCGGAAGCGCCGCCGTTAAACTCCTTTTGCTGTCCCTGAAGAACAGCAAGCACCTTAGTCAGCTGCTCGGGCATATTGACTTCGCAGTCCTTCTGTGGCGCCAGTCGAATGCGGACTCCGTTGGCTCCACCGCGTTTGTCGGAACCTCGAAACGTGGAGGCCGAAGATCAGGCGGTGTAGACCAGTTGGGACACCGAAAGGCCGGAGGTGAGGATCTTCTTTTTGAGCCGGGCTATATCCTCATCGTCGATAAGGGGATGGTTGACGGCAGGGATGGGATCCTGCCAGATAAATTCTTCCGTAGGAACCTCCGGGCCCAAATAACGGCTGCGCGGGCCCATATCGCGGTGGACCAGCTTGAACCAGGCGCGGGCAAAGGCGTCGGCAAATTCGTCGGGGTGTTCCATAAAGCGTCTGGAGATTTTTTCGTAGATGGGATCAAACCGCAAGGATAGGTCCGTGGTCAACATGGTCGACGGGTGTTTTTTGTTGGGATCGTGGGCGTCGGGCACCATCGCCGGCGCCCCTTTGGCGACCCACTGGTAAGCCCCCACGGGACTCTTGGTCAATTCCCACTCATAGCGAAACAGGTTGAAAAAGAAATTGTTGCTCCACTTGGTGGGTGAGACGGTCCAGGTCACCTCCAATCCGCTGGTGATGGTGTCAGGTCCCTTGCCGGTTCCAAAGCTGCTCTTCCAGCCCAGTCCCTGCTGCTCGATGGGGGCCGCCTCTGGCTCGGGTCCCAAGTGGGACGCCGGACCGGCACCGTGGCACTTGCCAAAAGTATGGCCACCAGCAATCAAGGCCACCGTTTCTTCATCGTTCATACCCATGCGCCGAAAGGTTTCTCGAATATCCTTGGCCGCCGCCACAGGGTCTGGATGCCCGCCGGGACCTTCGGGGTTCACATAGATGAGCCCCATCTGCACGGCCGCCAAAGGATTTTCCAGATCGCCCTGCGCGCTGTGCCGCTTGTCGTCGAGCCACTGGCCCTCGGAGCCCCAATAGACACTTTCATCGGAGTCAAACCAATCCACGCGTCCGCCGGCGAAACCGATGGTTTTGGCTCCTATGGATTCCAGGGCCACATTGCCGGCAAGGATCATCAGATCCGCCCACGAAATTTTTCGGCCGTATCTTTGCTTGACGGGCCAAAGAAGCCGGCGTGCCTTGTCCAGATTCACATTGTCCGGCCAGCTGTTCAAAGGGGCAAAGCGCTGCTGGCCGGAACCGGCACCGCCGCGTCCGTCGCCGATGCGGTAAGTGCCTGGACTGTGCCACGCCATGCGAATGATCAGCGGGCCATAGTGGCCAAAGTCGGCGGGCCACCAGTCCTGGGACGTGGTCATGAGATCCCGCAGGTCTTTCTTGACGGCTTCCAGATCGAGGGAGAGAAATTCTCGACGATAGTCAAAGCCTTCCCCCAGAGGGTTACCCTTGGGACAATTCTGGTGCAGCATCCTGAGATTCAACTGATGAGGCCACCAATCTTGAATGGCCTTGGCTTCGGCAGCAGCGCTGCCGCCGGTCGACTGAGAAGGGCGATCGTGTTCCATGGTGTCTCCTTTCTTTCCACGACGTTTGTGCCTATCAAATGGCTAGGCTGTGAAAGGGCGAAAACGAGCACTCATCTGCCTCATGGGAGCCGGTCCGACAATGGTTTGGCCACGGCCTTTGGGCTCGATGCTGTAGGTGCGGCGCATGCCGCGACCCTAGGCCGGTGCAGGTTTCATAGCCATCCGAGTCCATGAGGAAATGGCACCTTGCGGCGCTCCTCCAAAATAAAACGACAATGGCACCGAAAGGCTATTCTCGGACGAGAGCCTAATCGTTTTCCCGACGCTGGCACTTAGGGCACATGCCAAAAAAATCCAGGCGATGGGAAACAATGACAAATCCCGTTTTTTCAGATATTTCCTCAGCCAAGCCCGCCATGCTCACCAATTCGGGATCCATGATTTTCTTGCATTGGAGACAAATGACATGGGGATGCGGGTAAGGTTTTAAGCCGTCATAGCGATTGCTCATGTTCGGAAAACCCAATTCCAAGACCTCGTTGAGTTCCTTAAGCAAGGAGACTGTTTTGTAAACAGTGGCCAAACTGGTTGTGGGAAACGTACGACTGACCTGCATGTGGATGTCCTCCACGCTGGGATGCGCCTCTGAGGCCACCAGAGCCTGCACAATGACCAGTCGTTGAGGGGTCATACGTAAACCGTGTTCCTTGAGCTTCTCCACCATGCGCTGGAACCGCTCTGTGGAATCGGGTTTGGTGCCGCAGGTCACCATCGGGGCCATCCTTTCCGCGGTCAAAGGGACCATGTCAAACAATTCTTAATTACAAAACAACATCTTTTGAGAAAAAAGTCAACATAAAAATGATTGTTTACCTGATAGGCATCCCCATGGAAGATCTGCAAGGGATCTAAAAGTTTCCGTGCGAACAATATGCATGCTAAAAAATTCCGCAGTCCATGCTGAACGTTGAGGAGCGGCCATGCTGTTTCAGGATTGCCTTTGTTTTCAACTCGCCTCCATCAGCCGATCCATGGCGCGCCATTACCGCGGACGCATCGCCCCTTACGGCCTCACGCACACGCAATTCTTCCTGCTCATCGCCCTCTACGAAGAAGAAGGAGCGCCCCTGAGCGCCCTTGCGGAAAAAACCCACTTGGATCGCCCCACGGTCACCGGCCTGGTGGATCGCCTGGAGCGGGACGGCTGGGCCATGCGTCAGCCGGACCTTAACGATCGCCGATCCTACCGCGTTTTTCTCACACCCAAGGCTCAAGATCATCGAGAGGCGCTTATTCACATTCACAAAGACGTCAGCGGAAGGCTTCTGGAAAGGTTCGGCGAGGAAGAATGGACTCGTTTTCGTACGTTGCTGGAGCGTTTGCGGGGCGAAGAGAATGTCGACGACTCGAGCGGATCGTAGATGGGGTTCTGAACCCGGCTAGGTTCGTAAAGGGCGATGGCCGTGGAAGATGGAAAAACGGCGAAAGAGGGCTTTGGCGAGTGCTTAAAGAGCTCATGATCGTGCGGTAGGGCTTTCGCTTTGACAAGAAGGAGAGCAATCATGAACAGCGAGGGTGACACTCAGGATGCTTTCCAAGCCATGTTTTCTCCGCGGTCGGTGGCGGTGGTGGGGGCTTCCACTCACGGCGGCAAGGTGGGCAATTTCGTCTTGCGTTCGGCGCTGGCCTCGGGTGTGGAAAGAATCTATCCGGTGCATGGGGGCGGAGCGGAGGAGATCCTTGGCCGAAAAGCTTATCCTTCCATCGAGGCGATTCCGGACAATGCGGTGGATCTTTTTCATTTTGCTGTTCCTCAAAGACATATCCTGAAAGGCTTTCTGGCGGCCCTGACCAAAGGGTGTCGAGGGGCCGTCATCTTCACGGCCGGATTTCGGGAAGCCGGAGAGGAAGGACGTCGGGATCAAGAGGTTCTGAAACACATGGCCGATGGGGCGGGGGTCAAGATCATCGGCCCCAACACGCTGGGTTTTTTGATCCCAAAGCCGAACGAACGCCACTTTCATGCCGGTTTTGTCAAAGCTTTTCCAAAAACCGGGGGCCATTGCCCTGCTCAGCCAAAGCGGAGGTGTGGCGGGATTTGGCGCCATTCGGTTTGCGGAAGACCGAATCCCTTTGGGCACGCTGGTCTGCCTGGGGAACCGGGCCAATGTGGAATTCGCCGACATGCTCGATTACCTGGCGCAGGATGCTTCCACACGGGTAGTGGCCCTGTTCATCGAGGGGCTGGATGATGTGCGGCGTTTCTACGAAGCAGCGAAGCGCTGCGCGGCCGTGAAACCTGTGGTTGTCCTGGGTGCAGGCTACACGGAAGCCAGTCGTAAGGTGGCCCGATCCCACACGGGAAGCATGGCCGGAGGCCAGGCTGTTTATGAAGGCGCCTTTCGCCAGGCGGGTCTTATTCCGGTGCACACCATTGAAGAACTGGTGGACACGGCCAAAATCCTCTGGCTCAGCCCTCCGCCTTCGGGAAACCGCGTGGGGGTGATCACGCACACGGCGGGGCCCGCCGTGTTGGCCTCGGACATCATGGCCCGCCGAGGGCTGGTGCTGGCGGATCTCAGCGATGCCACCAAAAGGGCGCTGGTTTCCAAAAGAGTTTTGGCTTCCTTTATGCGTCCGGACAAGCTGGTGGATCTTACCACCTTCGGCTACTTGGACCGGAACCTGTACGTGGATGTCATGTCGCTTTTTGGAAAAGATAAAGGGGTGGGTGCCATCCTGGCGGTGTGCATGTCGGGGCTGGGTGATGAACGTGTGAAGGCGTTTCCGGCCGAAAAATTTGGTCAGGAGGCGGCACGGTTCGGAAAGCCTGCTGTGATGGCTTGGGGAGCGCCCGTGGACGCTCATGAGGAATTCAGTGCTTGGATGCAGGCGGGGATGCCTGCCTATCCTATGGCGGAACGGGCCGCGGCGGCCCTGGCCAACCTCTATCAAGCGTCGCGGCTGCAAAAAAGCCCTCGTCAACCGGTGCATTTTCCGGAATTTCCTCCGGAGCTTTCAAGTTTTTTGCAAGCCCTTCGGTCGACGAGCCAAAGGAGACTTCTTGAACACCAGGCAAAACGGGTCCTGGAACTGGCGGGGATTCGCACCGCCCGGACCGCTTTGGCTTCCAACGAAGACGAAGCGGCTGCCGCCGCCCGAGAGATCGGTTATCCGGTGGTTTTAAAGATTGCGTCCCTGGACATTTTGCACAAGAGCGATGTTGGGGGAGTGGTGCTTGGGATATCCAATGAGGAGACCCTTCGCTCCGCCTATGGGCGTATCATGGAAACGGTGACCCGGATGGCTCCTCATGCGAAGGTGGAAGGGGTGTGCGTGCAGTCCATGGTGCCGGCAGGTACGGAAATCATCGTGGGGGGTACTCGGGACCCTCAGGCCGGGCCGGTGGTCATGTTCGGCCTGGGAGGGATCTGGGTGGAAGCTCTTAAAAACGTGACATTTCGGCTTGCTCCCGTCACGGAAGGGGACGCATGGGCAATGATGGATGAGATCCAAGGTTCTGTGGTGTTGGAAGGGCTAAGGGGAGCATCGCCCGTTTCCAAAGACGCCCTTGCGCAACTTATCGTCCTCGTCTCCCACCTCATGGACTGCTTTCCCATTCAAGAACTGGATTGCAACCCAGTCATCTTTCATGACGGTACGTACACCGTGGCCGACGCCCGCATGACGCTGTGACGCGGGCCATTGATCGGGGATTCCAGCGGATGAAAAGGAGGCGCTTATGGCCATTTCCATGGAAGGGAGCCAGCCTTATCGGAAAATGGCAACCACCTGCCGCACGCGCCCTGTGAGCTCCAAGCGGATTGTGTGGCCCAAGCTCGATCCCTTGATGTTGCCAGATAGGAAATACCGCGTGACCCTCTTGAGGCGTGACCTCATTCAATCCGCGGCGCGGCTCTGGCGTTTGGGCTATCCGGAACTCTACGGATCACCCCACGAATTCCTTTTGGATTCGGAATGTTACGAACAATGGGTGGCCCTGTGGGAGCAATGGGAAAAGGATGCACCGACCAAGGTGTACTGCATGTCGGTGCTTGAAGAGGTAGGGACCGGTGAGGTTCTGTCCGCTTCAGTGCTCACCAAGTTCGAACGCAACCTTCAGGTGGAGTTTTCCTTTGTGGCGACCCTTCCCGGTTTCCGACAGAGCAGGCTGACGGATGAGCTTCGGCGCTTCGTGAGAAAGGTGGCTGCAGGCAGCGGAGCCGAATATTTCACCACCTTTTGCGAAACCTGGCATGACATTACGCAGACGTGGTGTTTGAAAGGAGGCTGGAAAATCGCCGGAATTTTTCCCGGAAACTTTGTGCGCTGGAACGGGGACAACGAAGAATACCGCGGCTGCACGGTCCACTTTTACCGGTTCGCCAAAGAAGCGCTGGACTATGTCACCCGCCCTGAAGAATGGCACTTGGCCCCCGCGGCCAAAAAGGTTTGGAAAACCCTAGCTGAGGTGAACGGAGGCCTTTAACGAAGACGGCAAAAATTTGCAGGGCATCAGCGAGGATCCGTAACTTCGAAAAGTGGATGCACCAAACGGAGGCGCAGTGCTCGTTTCCCCACTTTCCTGGCAAAGCCCAGACGCTGCGGAAGACAGAGCTTTGAAAGATTCCTTCAAGAAAGCCGATTCGACGGTTGCAAAGGAGTGGTGTGCTGCGTTTTGCGTTGCGACGTGAGTCCAGGCGTTGGAGCATCGAGCTGCGCATTCGCGGTTCCGCCGAGGTCGCGTGGGCTGTCATCACCGACACGCGACTATGGCCGGTATGGGGGCCCAGTGTGACCGGCGTGAAGGTCCAAGGGCTGGAGTATCGAGTGCATCAGGGAATGCGTGGCCATGTTCGGACCCTATGGGGTGGCAGACTGCCTTTTGAAGTCCATCACGTCGAGCCGGGGCGGTCGTGGAGCTGGCGTGTGGGTGGCATCGAAGCCACGGGGCATGGAATTGTTCCTGCACGCCCACCAGAATGCTGGATTGTTTTTACTGTGCCTTTGTGGGCGTGGGCTTATGTTCCCATTTGTCTTTGGGCTGCGCGGAGAATCGCCGCCTTGGTTCGACAGCGTTCCTCCGTCGCAACGCTTGCGTCGTGAAGTGCAGATAATGTTCTGGACTTTCATTGGGCACCGATCAAAGGCAATTCCTTTTCAACGCTAAAGAACACGACAAATTCCTTGGCTCCCGCTTCTTCCGATCGGGTAGGGTAACTTTTCCTTCGAAGCGTTTCCACAAGATTGGAATCCTCTTCCTCTTTAACCTTTTTGAGAAAGAACCGTTTGCCTTTGTACCCGTCGCCGTCTTCTCGAAAAAGGTAAGCAGCTCTGGGATTTGACTGCAAATGATGATGGGTCAATCGGTCTTTCATAATGAAGGCGAGAGTCCTGTCGTCCATCACATGCGGCCTGGCGTAGACCGCCACATCCACATGGCCTTGCGCATCCGCGGTGGCGAGCACACCAAAACCTCTTTTGGATTCAAAATAACTCTTGAGATCCATGGCCGACTCCTTTCTCTGAAGGCCTCGCGGCATCCCGCTTTCTCAAGGTCATCGCTGCAGTGATCGCTCAGCGTGTCTACTCAGACGTTAAATTAAGACCTTTGAACGATTCTGCCATATAGAGCGCCGTTTTCGTCGGCGCACGACGTGCTCGGCCAAGAAGCCCAGCGACATATGGAGCTCTTTAAGGAAATTCATTCCACAGAAATGGGCGTCGCCTTTTTCTCGTGGCCTTTGTCAGACTTTTTCTTTTCCAGATGATCGATACGCTCGTCGATGAGGCTCCGCACCGCTCGCAGCACCTCAATGCGGGCGTTGGTCAAGTGGTCCCAGAATGATTTTCCCGGCACCTTGGCGCCCGCCACAGCGTCCATCATTCGGCACATGGGACAGTGACAGCGCGCTCCTTCAGATCGTTGGGTTTCATGTTCCGATGGTTCATGTGGACTCATGAGCACCTCCAAAAGTGATCGTCAGGGTTTCCTGCTCCAATCGTGCCTTTTCCGGCTCCAAACGGGCGAAGGCTCGAGGGAGCACCAGGTTTTTTTTGAACGCTCCCATGCGGATGATGAGTTCGTCCCCGACTTTGGTGAGCGCGATTTCTTCCCGGCTGACGAAGGGAAAATGGATGTGGACCTTAGGGGTGCCGTTTTCGGAGACAAAACTCACGGGCTGATGGTGATACAGAATGTGATGGGGCGGCGTGTCGCCGTAGAGGATCTGGGCGAGCTCTTTAAGTCGTTCGTAGCCTAGGGTTTCTTTTTCGAAATAGGGCGCTGTGAGCACGGGAATGGGTTCAAAGGAGGAATGAACGACCTTGAGGTAGGTTTGTTGCTGATCGAGCAGCGCTTTGAGGAAAGGGTCATGGGATCGGTCTGCCAGGACGCGATTAACGACGATAGCGTCGATGCCCATCTGATGCAAAGAAAAAAACATAAAACTGCGCTGGGTTTCTCGAATGACCATCTTTTCCAAGTTGGTCACGAGGCGCACCGACGTTCTGCTGGTATCGGTCAAAATGGCATCGACGCCGCGCAGGCGATGAAAAAGCCGTTCGATGGAAGCGAAGTAGGCGTCTTCGGGAAGGGGGACATCGGAAAGACGGCGAACCACTGGACGGGCCATGCGAAAGAGGTTCCGTTCCATGCGAAAGATCTTTTCCATGTACCATTCCAGGGCCTTGGGAACGCTGACGAACCGGATGGATTCCGCCGTTGGGGCACAGTCCAGAATGAGAGCGTCATAAGCCTCATCTCTTACATAGCGGTTGATGTAAAGAAGCGCGCTTACTTCCTCCATCCCCGGAAGGACTGCCAGTTCCTCCGCCAGCACATTGTCCAGTCCCGAAACATTGAGAAGAAGGCTGAGATACTTGTGAACTTCCCCCCAGTGTTTCTGAATTTCTTCATGGACATCCAACTCCTGAATCCATAAATTTTCGGCGACGACCGTGGGCTGGCCTCGGTTCACGTCCATGAGCCGCCGATCCAGATCAAAGGCATCGCTCAAGCTGTGGGCTGGATCCAGAGACATCACCAGGGTTTTGAGGCCTTGTTCCGCGAGAAGGACGCCTGTGCCGGCAGCCACGCTGGTTTTGCCGACACCGCCTTTGCCTGCAAAGAGGAGAATGCGCATCGTTGTTGTCCAATGAGTTTGAAAGATGGACACTGTTTTTAAACACCACCGTGTCCATTAAAACTGATAGGTCAGGAGGTTGCAAGTCCTTAAATGCTAGGACAACCGGGAGGTTTTTCGAGAACACTTTCAGGTAGAGCGCGCTTGGATGCCTTATGATGTCTTACTGCGCTCCTGCAGCTTCAAGTTGAAAGGACGCGGCCAAACCCTCGTTGAACGGGCTTCCAGTCGGGGGATGCTTTTTCTGCGGGTCCATGCGGGATCAGAAGAAGTCGGCCATTCTTTGGGGGCGCGGTTACGGAGAGAGCCTTGCCCCGTGCCTCGCTCCGACGGCGTTCGATCAGAAGGATCCTGTGAAGGCGTTCTCGGAAAGGCTCTGAGGAAGGACTTGTCAGGACCAAGGCGCGGGAGTAGAAACGCGAAGCGTTGCCACGGCGTTGGGGGGGTATTGGTGTCCGAATCCATTTTGGCGAGGTGTGGTTGAGCTTTGATGGATCTTTCCATCGTCATCCCTGTATACAATGAAGAGGAAAACGTTCAAGAACTGGCTTTCGAGGTGAAAGAGGCTCTGGAGCCAAGCGGCTTGCGCTGGGAATGCTTGTGGATCGACGATGGATCCACGGATGGCACGTGGGATCGCCTGCTTGATGTGGCACAGGGGAGGAGCTCCGGACATCACCGCTTGTACGGCCTGGAACGCAACACCGGGCAATCGGCAGCTTTATGGGTGGGGTTCCAAAGATGCCGAGGGCGCCTCATTGCCACCTTGGACGGCGACGGCCAGAACGATCCTCGAGACCTTCCGCGCCTAGTAGCGTTGCTTGATCATGACGGGTACGATTTTGTCCAAGGGTATCGGGCCACGAGACACGATTCCTTAAAGCGGCGAATAGCGTCCCGCATCGCCAATGGGTTTCGAAACTTCTTTACGGGGAAATCCGTTCGAGATGTGGGCTGTTCCACACGGGTTTTCCGGCGTGAATGCCTTCCGTATCTGCCCCCTTTCAAAGGCTTGCATCGGTTTTTGCCCACCTTGGCGATGTATCAAGGGTTTCGCCTCACGGAGATGCCCGTCCGTCACAGACCAAGGCGACGGGGTATCGCCAAATACGGCATTTTCGACCGTCTTTGGGTCGGCATCTTGGACCTTTTCGGTGTGTGGTGGCTGCGCCGGCGGGGTTTTCGATGCCGATTGGCACGCACATATCCGAAACAGGAACCCCTATGACACCAGAAAAGATTTGGCTGGGCATTGGATTTTCTGCCCAAGCTCTTTTTTCCGCAAGGTTTTTGATTCAATGGATCGCCAGTGAAAAAGCCGGACGCAGCGTGGTTCCCGTGGCCTTTTGGTTTTTGAGCCTTCTCGGGGGCGCTCTTCTGCTCGCATACGCCGTGTGGCGACGGGATCCGGTGTTTATCCTCGGCCAAGGGACAGGACTGATTATTTATAGCCGAAATCTTTATTTTATCCATCGTGAAAAGCGGGCAAAGCAAGGGGCGCACCGTGGATGAACCGAGGAGCGGCAAGGGATTGCTCTGGTGGGCCGTGCTGTGCGCTGTGATCGGAACCGTCGCCTTTCAAGGAAGCCGTGGGTTGTACGAATCCACGGAAGGCCGATATGCGGAATGTGCTCGCGAAATGATCGTTTCGGGGGATTACCTTCGACCCACACTGGATTTCGCCCCCCACTGGACGAAACCTCCTTTCACCTATTGGGCCATCGCTTCCGGTGTCAAGGTCCTGGGTCGCAACGCATGGGGCGCGCGTGCCTTTCTGGTACCGACCTTTGTGCTGACGGTTTTTGCCGTCTATTGGCTGGCCCGGCATTTGTGGGACAGGTCCAAGGGTGCTCTGACAGCGCTGGTTTATGCCACCATGTGGGGACCGGTGGGGGCGGCTTCAACGATCAACGCCGACTCCCTCCTGACTCTTTGGGAAACCCTAGCCCTAGCCTGTTTTTGGTGGGGCGTGCGATCGCGTCGGGAATATCCCATTATTTTGATGTGGCTTTTTTGGGGTCTCGCCTTTTTCACTAAAGGGCCTCCGGCCCTACTGCCGCTCTTGGCTGTCGTGGCTTTTCGAATTCTCGTGCGCGATGACACGGTGTGTTCCGTAAGGTTCTTTGTTCCGGCCGGGGTCGGACTTGGGCTGGCGGTGGGTTTGTGGTGGTATCTTTGGGCTGTTGTCCGCTATCCAGGACTTCTGACTTATTGGCTGAAGCACGAAGTCGTTAGCCGAGTGGCCACGGATGAATTTCGTAGGTATGCAAAATGGTATCATTTGTTCACCGTGTATTGGCCATTTTTGCTAGGGGGCTCTTTGCCCTGGCTTGCCGTGGTCGGATGGATCGATCGCGCAGGTCTTTGGGAATCGCTTCAATCGGTGCGGCGTGGAGGGCCTCGAGGCATTTGGGAAAGGGTCACGTCGACTCTAAAAAACACGTCCGCTCCGGCTCTCTTCTTATCATGTATTTTTTTCATTCCCCTGTTTGTCTTCTCTATCAGCCGCTCCCGGTTGCCCCTTTATGTCCTGCCCCTTTGTGTCGCCGTTAGTTGCCTGCTGGGTTGGAAAATCGCCTGCCTGGTCGATCGGGGCCGGCTCAATCGACAACACCTTCTGCGTTTGGCTTTGGCGGGCACGGCGGTGGTTGTTCTAGGAAAAGGGCTGATGGCTCATTGGCCTTCCAAGCGCGATATGGGCGCAGTGGCTTTGGCTCTTCAGGCGGCATGGCCGGAAAAGGAAAGTTCGGACCGAGCGCCGCTCTATCTTGTCTCAAAGGCTCCGTGCTATGGCCTGCAGTTTTACTGGGGAGATCCGGTGATCCGCGTGCATCCCAAGTGGCAAGCAAAGCCATCTCCGGGGCTCCTGCCATTATCCAGTTTGACCAAAAATGGCGGCACTCAAGCCACCGGGCTTTCTTCGGGAAGAAAGATTCTGACACGAGTTGAAAACGGCCCTGTCTTGGAAGAACAGTTTCGGCAAGAGGGCTATCAGGTCATTTCAAAGGCATTGACTCGGCATTGGAAACTCCTTGAACTCACCCCATAGCGTGTCACCGCCCTGGCGTGAAAGGTTCATTGGCCCGGCACGTATCTTGACTCTTTGAGCTTGTCCCTGGATCAATCTTTCCCCTCATTGCGCATGAACCCGCACATAATCTTCAAGCCCAAGGACGTTACACGAGTTTGTCAATTTCAAGGGGGCAAAGGAGGGCTTTTCTTGGTCACTCTTATTGAACTGCTTGGAGTTCTTATAGTGGTCTACCGAAGCCACTAATTGTAATAGCCGGTTATTTGAGCCTATCGATGCGGCCTCCACCAACATGGCACAGGGAACCGAACCATGGCCGCATCGACTTTTCCCATCAGCGAAGCGGAACTCAAAGAATGGATCGCCCAGAGTGTGGCCGAAGTCTTTCGGGAACGGGCAGATGAGCTGATTGCTCAAAAGCTTGCCGCCTTTGTCACCGAAAACGAACGCCGTGCCCGCGAACTGGCCCTTATGAAAAGGGGTGTTCGCGTGGAAGAGGAACTCAAGGACCTTCGAGAAGTCCAGATGGCCCACTTCCAGGCAACCGAAAAGCGTTTCGAAGCCATGGACAACCGCTTGAAAAAGATCCGCATGCCGCCACGAGCTCGCACCCCACGAACAAGCGTATCGGTCAGGCGCCTGTTCGAGAATGCGAGTGGTGGGCACATGTAGTCTTGTAACTCGGCGAAATTGCCAGGGCCTCGAAAAGGATGGATAAGAGGCTCATGGGCCGCTGGGCTCGTGGATCTCCGTGGATTAGTTTGCAACGGGCAGAATCAAAAACCAGGGATAGTTTCTTACTGAAAGGGACAGAGACGGGGATTCGCGTGTTGGTCATCGACGATGACCGGGAGTTGTGCGCGCTTTAAGAAAAATATCTTGAACCCTTCGGCCTCTCTACCACCAGTGTTCACGGTGGTGAGAATGGGGCTCGAGCCCTGGAAGACCACCCTTTCGACCTGGTCATTCGTGATGTCATGTTGCCGGGGCGGGATGGACTGGAGATCGTGAAAGCCCTTCGATCTCGAAGTAATGTGCCGGTCCTCATGCTGACGGCCCGAGGTGAAGAAGTGGACTGGATCATGGGGCTGGACCTAGGCGCGGATGATTACTTGCCCAAACCCTTCAATCCTAGAGAGTCTTTGGCCAGGCTGCGGGCTCTACTTTGTCGGACGCACCGATCCTGTACGAGTGGCATCTCGGAAGCCTGCCAAGAGTCCGCAGGAGGGGTGGAAACGCTTGTGGTGGGTGATGAGTCCTTGTCGCCGTCCATACGCACCGTGGTCTGCGCCGGAAAAATGAGTCCTTTGACCAGCGTGGAGTTTAAGCTCCTGGAAGTTTTCCTTCGCTGTGTAGGTCCCATGGTTTCCAGGGAAGATCTGGGCAGCGAAGCACCCTCAAGGGGGGGGCTTTGTGTCACCATGCAATGAGCCTCCGTATTGCCTCCCAAGGCGCCGATGCGCTAAAGAAGCGCGTCCGAAAATGGGTTTTCTCAGGACGTCTTAGACATGCCGCCGGTCTGAAAGACGGGCTGGTCAACCCATCGATCTTCGTCGGTACCAGTACCAGACGGACGGATGGCCCTTTTCTTCGCCGATCACGTAGCGTTCCCGAGTAAAAGACGCATCGAAGAGAGCCTGCACCTCATCCACGGAAATACCCCACATGCTGCCGCGCCACGGGCGAGGAAGCCAGGCGTAGAGCATATACCAGCCCTGGGAAGCGCAGAGCCGTTCCAATTCCTTGGCGTATCGACGACGATCCAGGTTGTTCAAAGCGAAAAGGCAACCGATATCCAGGACGTAATCATAGGGGCCCTGAAGCATGGAAAGGTTGGTGACGTCGGCGACAAGAAAATGGACGGAAAGGCCGGCGGAAGCCGCCTTTTGTCGTGCCCTGCGAATGGCTCTGGGCGAAAAATCCACCCCGGTCACCTTCCAGCCGCGCCGCGCTAGGGTGATGGCGTTGGTCCCTGTGCCGCAGCCCAGGTCCAAGGCTCTGCCCGGAGGGGTTTGGGCGAGAAATTCCATGACTTCAGGGGGCGTGATGCCCGTATCCCAAGGTGTTTGCCCTCGAAGGTAGCGCCATTCAAACCCCCAGCGGCTTCTCAGAAGCCGATCCCTCAACCGTTGCCACATTGGGTGCCTCCTGCATTCAGTTTGGGTTCTTCACAACGAGTCAAGGCTGTGCCATAGTGCGTCGGCGTGCTTCGGGCTTTGTGCATAGCATGAACTGTGGAGGAAAGGAACAGCTCGTGTTGGTTTCCAAATGGGCTTTTGTTCTGGCGGCTCCACACAGCGGTTCGGGAAAAACGACGGTGACGCTTTCGATTCTGGCGGCGTTGCGGCGTCGAGGTCTCAAGGTACAGCCCTTTAAGGTGGGCCCGGATTTTATCGATCCTGGGCTTCATCGCCGGGTGACCGGAGAGATTTCTCGAAATCTGGACGGCTGGATGCTTTCCCGGGAAACCAATCGGGCCATCTTTCGGCGATGGATCGCCGCGGCGGACGGGGCCGTGGTGGAAGGCGTGATGGGCCTTTTTGACGGCTACGACGGCACGACGGAAGCCGGAAGCACGGCCGAAATGGCCAAATGGCTCAATATTCCCGTTGTCTTAGTCGTGGACGCCCGCAGTATGGCTCGAAGCGTTGCGGCTCTGGTTCAGGGCTTTTGCTCTTTTGATCTCGATCTTCGCTGTGCCGGGGTTCTCTTTAATCGGGTCGGCAGTGACGCTCATCTGGCATTCCTTCGAGAGGCCATGACGGCCCACCTGCCACACATTCCCGTTTTGGGAGGTTTTCCTCGAGAAGAATCCTTGCGATTGCCTGAAAGGCATCTCGGCCTTGTGACCGCCGAAGAAAGTCCATTCGATGCGAAGGACCTGGACCGCTTGGCGCACTTTGCCGAAACGCACATGGATCTGGATCAACTGCAGCAGGTGACCCAGGTGACCCTGAATGAACCTGGAGCGCCCGCGAAAACAAATACGCCTTCGCCCGACTTTGTCGTACCGGGCACCGCCGCATCATCGCTTGGGCTGCATGGTTCCGACAAAACGCTCGAATGCACCACTCAAGAGAGCCGCCTCGTCGCACACGCCGACACCCGAGGCGGCCTGTGGAAAGGCCGAAAGCCGGTGATTGCCGTGGCCCGCGACGCGGTCTTTTGCTTTTATTACCAAGATAACCTGGACCTTTTGGAAGCCTATGGGGCTCGGTTGCGTTTTTTTTCTCCACTGGCCGGGGAAACGGTGCCAGACGATGCGGCGGCGCTCTATCTAGGCGGCGGGTATCCGGAAGAGCATGCCAAAACTTTGCGGCGCAACGATCGCTTTTTTGCAGATGTTCAAAAGTTTGCCCAATCGGCTCGGCCCATATACGCCGAATGCGGTGGCCTGATGGTGCTCAGCCGCCATATCACGCTGGTCTCCGGGGAAAGAGTGCCCATGGCCGGGATTTTGCCTTTTGGGACGCGCATGCTTTCCAGGCGAAAAGCGCTGGGCTATGTGGAAGTGGTGCTGACCCGTCCGTGCCTTCTGGGCGAACCGGGAAGGCATGTGCGCGGTCATGAATTCCACTACTCAGAAATCGATGAGGCCGAAGGGTGGCAAGGGGCCTACTCTTACTGTTATCGGCTCAGAGCGCGAAAATACCGTGAGGAACAAGACGAGGGCTACCAGGTGGG
This sequence comes from Desulfosoma sp., assembly GCF_052743555.1. Lineage (NCBI taxonomy): Bacteria > Pseudomonadati > Thermodesulfobacteriota > Syntrophobacteria > Syntrophobacterales > Syntrophobacteraceae > Desulfosoma > Desulfosoma sp. Next base: position 36,019 of record NZ_JBRAHS010000013.1, on the reverse strand, counting down.
GTCGGTTCTCGCCAGTTATGTCCACCTTCACTGGGGCAGCGCTCCGCAGGCAGCGGCCTGTTTTGTGGCCGCCGCGGCAAAGGCCTTTCGCTCATGAAGTTTCCACGAGCCAAGACTCTCATGTTTTTAGGAACGGGATCCGATGTGGGGAAAAGCGTGCTGACAGCCGCCTTTTGCCGCATTTTCAAACAAGACGGCTATGCTGTTGCACCGTTTAAAGCTCAAAATATGGCGCTCAATTCCTTTATTACGCCCGAAGGCGGGGAAATGGGGCGGGCTCAGGTCGTACAGGCGGAAGCCGCCGGTATCGAACCGCACGTGGACATGAACCCTATCCTCCTTAAACCCACCTCGTCCATGGGCTCCCAAGTGATCGTGCTGGGTCGTGTGGTGGGTAACTTTTCCGCCAAGGAATATTACGCCTACAAGAAAGATTTGGTTGCCGTGGTTCGGGAAGCCTTTGAACGGCTTGCGAGCCGCTACGACCTAGTGGTCTTGGAGGGAGCTGGAAGCGCCGTCGAACTGAACCTCAAAGACCATGATCTGGTCAACCTGGCCATGGCCCGCATGGCTCAAGCCCCCTGCCTTCTCGTGGGTGACATCGATCGTGGTGGTATCTTCGCGTCCCTTTTGGGTTCCTTGATGCTCATGGAGAAGGAAGACCAGGAGTTCATTGCCGGCTTCATCGTCAACAAATTTCGCGGGGATCCAGACCTGTTTCGACCCGGCGTGCGCATCCTTGAAGAACGGTCAGGTCGACCGGTGCTCGGTGTTGTGCCTTATTTTCAGCATATCGTGGTCCCGGAAGAAGACAGTGTGGCTCTGAACCGGCGCATGGCCCAAAGTTTGGACGAAAAAGAATCGTTCAAGCGATGGCGCATTGGCGTGGTGCGGTTGCCATATATCTCAAATTATACGGACTTTGATTGTCTGGAGCGGGAGCCGCGGCTCCAGGTGGTTTATTTCGACAGGCCGGCCGATGTTTTTTTGTGCGACGCCGTGATTCTTCCGGGAAGCAAGAACACTATCGAAGACATGCTGGCCTTGGAACGATCCGGTATGGCTGACGCGTTGCGGGCGTACCATAAGGCGGGCGGTGTTCTGGTGGGGATTTGCGGCGGGTATCAAATGCTGGGTCGACGCATCGTAGACCTTCAGGGTGCGGAAAGTCGCGTGCAGGAGGCTCAAGGGTTGGGGTTGTTGCCCATGACCACCGAAATGGCCTCCAATAAATTGACATGCCAAGCCGTCGCCCGTCTTCGCCTGCCCAATCCTTTGAGCTCGGACGATCTGTTTCCCCTTTACGGTTATGAAATCCACATGGGCCGATCCCGGTTTGCCGCCGATGCCCCAGCGCGGGCGCTTTTGGAGGTGGTGCGCCGCAATGGGCTCGAGGTGCCTGAGCATGAAAGCGCCGATGGTGCCTGGACCGATGACGGGCGGGTGTGGGGCACTTACCTTCATGGCATTTTTGACAACGACGCCTTTCGCAACCGGTTTGTGGCTTTCCTGGCCGCTCGAAAAGGATTGGCCACAGGGGGCGCGGGTTCGGAATTTTTTCGTTTTTCACAATGGAAGGGAGAGCAATATGATCTGTTGGCGGATTTTGTTCGCCGCCATTGTGACGTGGACCGCATCTACCGCATCATGGGTTTGAAATAAGGATCGCGATCCTTGGCAGGGCTCTCTTTTTCCCCTCTATCCCTTGTAGCGGCGTTTGTCGCGGACCTTCTTTTGGGAGACCCGCCGACATGGCCGCATCCCGTGCGTTGGATCGGGCGTGCGGTGGAAGAGGCCGAGCCTTTTTTCTACAAAGATTCCAGTACACCGGCGATACAGCGGTTGCGAGGGGCCCTTTTTTGGAGTTTTCTCGTTGTCGGGGTCGCGGCCTGTGTCGTTCTTTTGCTCAAAGCATTCTCTTGGGTTCATGAGGATTTGGCAATCCTGTTCGGCCTCTGGTTGGCCTACACGACCTTGGCGACTCGAAGCCTTTATGAGGCCTCCAAGGCCGTGGCGGACGCTTTGAACGCGGGGCGGCTGGATGAAGCTCGCCGGCATCTCTCCCACATCGTGAGCCGCAACACAGAGCATTTGGACGAGGAAGGCATTTGGAGAGCCCTTGTGGAAACGGTCTCCGAAAATTTTTCCGACGGCATCCTGGCTCCCCTCTTTTACTTGGCTTTCGGCGGACCCGTAGCGGCCGTGCTTTATAAAACGGTGAACACGCTGGATTCCATGGTGGGCTACAAGAACGACCGCTACCTGCACTTTGGATGGTGGGCGGCGCGCGCCGACGACGCTTGGAATTGGATTCCTGCGCGGCTGAGCGCCTTGGTGCTTTTGGCGGCCGGGGCCTTGTGCGGTTTGAATTGGCGCCGAGGTTGGGCGGTGGTGTGGCGCGATGCTCGAAAAACCGCAAGTCCCAATGCAGGGTTTCCCGAAGCGGCCGTGGCCGGGCTTTTGGGTGTCATGCTGGGAGGTCCGGCGGTCTATTTCGGCGAGTCTGTCATGAAACCCACCTTGGGGGATGCTCTGGAACCTGTGAGCCGTAAAGTTTACCAGCGCATGATGCGATTGGTTTTTGTGGGCGCAATGCTGGGGGCGGTGTTGGCGACGGTTGTTCGCTTCGCCATGAACACATGAGGAGCCCGGTGTGATGGTGCAGGAACAAAACGGCAGCTTGGACATGCCCATGCATGGCGGTAATGTTTTTGAAACGGCGCGAAGACTGGGATGCGCGCCGGAAGACCTCCTGGACTTCAGTGCCAGCATCAATCCCCTGGGACCTCCTGAAGGGCTCTTAGACGTTCTGGTTCAGACCTTTCGGCACCTGCAACACTATCCGGACATTGCCAACAAGGCCCTGGTGGATGCCCTTGCCCGGCGCTTTCATCTGAATCCCGATCAAATCGTTGTAGGGAATGGATCGACAGAACTCATTTACCTTCTTCCCAAGGCGTTGGAAGTGTCCCGAGTGCTGGTGGTGGTGCCCACATTCAAGGAATATGTGAAAGCCTTTACCCTTTTTGGATGCCACGTGCATTTTTGTGTTGCGGAAGCGGCCTACGATTTTCAGCCCACAACCCACCAACTCCGCCACGCCATAGAAACTTTTCGGCCACAGGCTCTTTTGGTGACGCACCCGGCCAGCCCCTGCGGAACCTTGATCCCCCAGGATGTGCGGTGGTTTCTCTTGAAGGAAACCTGTCCTCCACAGATGATGCTCCTGGTGGACGAAGCGTTTGTGGACTTTTGCGAATACGAATCTTTTCTGCCGGTTCTGAAAGAGCACGAGAACCTGCTGATCATTCGATCCATGACCAAGTTCTACGGCATTCCGGGATTGCGCTTAGGGTACGTGGCCACCTCCCCGGCATGGGCCGCACGCCTGCGACGCCATGTACCACCATGGTCTGTGAACACCTTGGCCCAAGCTGCAGGGGTGCATTGTCTGCAGCACGACGACTATCGTCAAAAAACCGTGGATCTGGTTCACACGGAACGAAAGCGCTTGAGTGAGGCTTTGGCCCGAATCTCTGGGTTCAAGGTGTTTCCGTCCGCTGCCAACTATGTGCTCGTGCGCCTCGACCCCCGCCTGGCCACGGCCGCCGCCCTCAAGGAAGAGCTCCTCAAGCGCCATCGCCTGCTCATTCGGGATTGCAGTAATTTCGATGGCTTGACGCCGCACGACTTTCGCGTGGCCGTGCGGCTTCCTCACGAAAACGACCGCCTCATTGAGGCGCTCACCCAGTGGCGCCGAGCCCACGACCACCCTGCGTGATCCCGATTCGTGAAGGGCGCCGTATGGGCGGTGCATCTGCTATATTTTTTAGGGATGACCCTCATGGTACGCCAACCTGCGAACTCGGTCGTCAACAAGAAAAAGGTCTACGGGATCCTGCCGCGAAGATGAGATATTTCAAGACTTTTAATTCAACGGGTTGATTTGCTGGTAGCAACTGGCGGCTTGTTGGTGCTTGCAAAGGAGCCAGACTCAAAATAATGCTCTCGCGGGCTAACAGCGCGTTACCCCGGACGGCAATGCCAGCGGAGCTTCAGAGCCGCTGTGGACTGAGTTGACAGGCCCGCCATGGTGACAAGTCGCGATAACACTGCATAGGAGGTGAAATGTAAGAACTATTACGGCAGTGGTTGAAAAATGTCCTGGCACGGGGATGTACGTCGCCTATGTGCCCGGCTTTCCAGGTGCTCATACACAAGCAGAAATACTGGAAGAACTGCGAAGGAATCTTCGCGAAGTCTTAGAAATGCTGCTTGAAGATGGTGAGCCATCACTTAAAGCTGAGTTTGTCGGAACTCAAACGGTTGTGGTTTCCTGACGATGGGAAAGCATCACGTTCTGAAGCCTCAAGAAGTCGTAACTATCCTGGAGAGGCTGGCCTTTTTTGAGGCGCGTCAAAAGGGGCCTCATAGGCAATATCGGCATCCAGATGGACGCAAATCAACAGGGCCGTTTCACAAAGGGCGGGATATCTCACCCGATTCTATTACAGCAGATCGCTAAGGACATCGGGCTCAGTGTAGAGAGTTGCTGAAGTACAGGTAAAGACCATTGCCTTGTGAGGAATGCGCTTAAAGATTTACTGAAGCCTCCTCCTTCGGCGAAGAGGCATAGATTCCATAGCGGAGATTACACCTCTTCCTTGAGGAAATGGGTGTGGTACTCCTTGTCGGTTAAATGTTTTCGAAGAATGTGGGAGAGCATGTCAAAAAGTTCCGCCATTTCACGGTCCGAGAGGCGGGGGACGAGGATGTTTAAGAGACCGTCGTCTGAGAATTTTTGCAGGTAAACCATAAGGGATTTTTCATCCACGTCCCGAGAAAACCCAAAAGCCACCATGCCGTCATAGTTTTCCACAAAGCGGTGGGAATGTTTTGGGCTCATAACGCCGTGCCTCCCTTGCGTGCCCTTCACGCCAGATCGTTCATGTAGTAATCGAGTCCAAAATGGGTGATCTGCTCCTCGCCCATAAGGTAGCGCAAGGTATTTTTGAGCTTCATCAGCTGAATGAACAGGTCGTGTTCGGGATACAGTCCTTCTCGATGCATGGGGCTCTTAAAGTAAAAGGAGAGCCATTCCTGTATGCCGTACATGCCGATGCGCTGGGCCAGGTCGGCAAAAAGAACCAGATCCAGGCACAGGGGCGCCGCCAGAATGCTGTCCCGGCACTGAAAATCCACCTTGATCTGCATGGGATAGCCCATCCAGCCGAAAATATCGATACAGTCCCAGCCTTCCTTGTTGTCTCCGCGAGGCGGATAGTAATTGATAGTCACCTTGTGGTAGTAGTTCTTGTATAAGCTGGGGTAGAGTTGCGGTTGCAGAATATATTCAAGAACCGAAAGTTTACTTTCTTCCTTGGTCTTGAAGGAGTCTTTATCGTCCAAAACCAGACCGTCCCGGTTGCCCAAAATGTTGGTGGAATACCACCCTTCCAGGCCCAGCATGCGGGCTTTGAGTCCGGGGGCCAGAATGGTTTTCATGAGGGTCTGGCCGGTCTTGAAGTCCTTGCCGGCGATGGGGACTTTCTTTTCCTTGGCCAGGGTCACCATGGCGGGAATGTCCACCGTGAGGTTCGGCGCCCCGTTGATAAACGGGATGCCGCTTTCCAGAGCTGCCAAGGCGTAGATCATGCTCGGGGAGATGCGCGGGTCCTTGTTCTCCACGGCCTTGAGAAAGGCCTCCAGGGATTGGTGCGGTTCTTCCGGTTTGAGGTAGACTTCCGTGCTGCCGCACCATATCATGACGCATCGGTCGATGCCGTGGGCCTGCCGAAATCGCTCAATGTCTTCCTTTACGACTTCCGTGAGGGCTCGAAGGCTGGATCCCGGTTTGACGTGGTTGCCGTCCAGGTTCTTCACGAAGCGGCGGTCAAAAACCGCTTTCATGGGCTGAATGGTTTCCAGAAAATCCCGAATGGGCTCCAGATGTTCCCTTCGCAGCACCTTGGCAAAAAGAGCCGCCTCATACCCGTTGGCTTCGTAGATGTCCCAGCCGGCAAAGACGAGGTCGTCCAGGGAAGCCAGAGGCACAAAATCCTTGATGCGCGGAATGCGATATTCATCACGTTTGCCTAATCGAATGGTGCCCATTTGTGTCAGAGATCCGATGGGTTCCGCAAGGCCGCGACGGACAGCTTCCACGCCCGCAACAAACGTGGTGGCCACAGCGCCGCCGATTCCAGGAATGAGCACGCCGAGTTTGCCGCGGGGTGCTTCGATGTCCCCTTTGCGCTTCAGCTCTTTTTCCAGCACCGTTTCCCTCCGATGTTTGCCAAAAGTCCTTGGCCGACGACGGTTGTCGCATGCGCCTCATGGCTTGATGGCGCTCAGGCGCTCTCCTATAGGCCTCGGTCTGGTAGGGTGTCAAGACAAAGGCCGAGTGTCGGGCTTACCTCCCTCCAGAGCCAGAAGGGCCTTCTTGATGTGGATTCCCCACGAGTAGCCGCCCAGGGATCCGTTTCGAGCGACGACACGGTGGCAAGGAACCACGATGGCTGTCGGGTTTCGTCCGCAGGCTTGGCCCACGGCACGGGCTCCTTGCGAAAGGCCCAGGCGGCGCGCAAGGTCTCTATAGCAGACAGTGGTCCCGAATGGAATGCGGCACATTTCCTTCCAGACCCTGAGCTGAAACGCCGTGCCGAAAATCCAGTCTAGAGGCACATCCGGGTGTTTGCCCGAACCAGCGAAATAGGCTGCCAAGGCTTCGCGGGCCGCCAATGACACGTCATTGGGTTGCCACAGGACTCTTGTGCCGGGCAGCAGGCGGTGGACATGGGTTTTGGCGGCTCGTTGCACTTCCATGGGTGGAACCTTCGTGGCCATGCTTTTTTCGTCCCCGGCCAACATGTGGCAGGCGCACAGACCTTTGGGTGTGGCCGCCGTGAGTATCCATCCCCAGGAAGGAAAAAAGAAAAGGTCGCCCCAGAGGTCAAGCATGCGCTCTAAGCCTCGTCCAACAGAAAATCCGTGAGGTAAGGATTGGTTTCCATTTCCCGACCGATGGTGGACGTCGGCTGATCGCCGTAATCGTGCCCGGGCCAAACGAGGGTATCGGGAGGCAGGCGTGTGAGTTTGCGAAGGGATTCCAGGAGTTGCTCAAAAGAGGCGCCGGGAAGATCGGTGCGTCCTACGGCGCCCACAAAAAGGGTGTCACCGGTAAAAAGGTTGCCGTCAATGAGGAGGCAACACGCGCCGGGGGTATGTCCCGGCGTGTGAATAAACTGCATGGTCAAGGACCCAAAGCGCAACGTGTCGCCATCCTGAACCCGCACATCCGCCGGAGGACTGATGGAAAAGCCCATGGCTCGAGCAAAAGCCTGGTTTTCCGGCAATTGAAAGAAATCGTCATCCAGAGCGTGCATGACGATGGGAGCGCCCGTGAGTTCCTTCATGCGCCGATTGCCGCAAGTGTGATCCGCATGGCCGTGCGTGTTGACAATGAAGCGACAAACGGCTTTATTGGTTTGAAGCCATGCCGCCAGCTCCTCTTCATTGCCTGCGGGATCGATCAGAACGGCATCTCCTGTCGCCTCGTCCATCACGAGATAGCAAAAGACCTCCATTATGCCGACCGGCTTTTGTAAGATTTTCATGGCCTTCCCCCTGCAACGCGAGATACGCGCACCAGCACCACAACCCCCGGATGCTTTGAGCCCTGCAACGCAAAGGTAACTAAAATGGCTCAGGACGGCTCGAAAGTCAAAAGATCTTCACAGACTTTTTGTTCTTGCGGGGGTACGCATAACGGCCTTCCCAGACAATTGTACGTGCTGGAGTGCTTGGCGCAGCCCGGGCAGACCGGTGAGGTGCCACGCGAAGGCCTTGTGGGGTGTTGGAGGGAACCACCCTTCGTCTATTGCTTTTACGATCGCCAGGTCACGGACCTCGTGGAGGCGGATCTTGCGGTCAAAGGCTTTCACGTCACCGGCCGCTATGAGATGAGCTCCGCGCAGTGGCAACCCCGGCCCGGTCCATGGACGACCGTGGGCCCCTTTTGCATTGTGTGTCCCTGCCACAAGAAGGACGTGCCTCTAACCCATGCCCTGCCCATTGCCCTTCATTGCTGCGGCTCGGCTAGGCGCACAACAGGTCCTGGCTCTGGATGTAAATCCCCTGG
>NZ_JBRAHS010000013.1:0-27779 GCF_052743555.1 Desulfosoma sp. | reverse complement strand
GCTGCGGCTCGGCTAGGCGCACAACAGGTCCTGGCTCTGGATGTAAATCCCCTGGCTGTTCAAGAAGCGGCCGCCAACATCTTTGAAAATGACCTGGAACACGTTGTTTTTCCCGCCGCCGCGGAAGGTTTCTACGCGGTCGGTTGTTTCGGTCAGCTGCTTTTGATCAATCTCGAATGGCCCAGTCTCTGTGCCGTCCTGCAAACAGACGACTGGAAGCATTTCCCTTGGGTGTTCTGCAGCGGCTACCTGGAAGCTCAAGCCGACACCCTGCACCGAATGCTCGCCCAAACCCATGACCTTCGATCTCAGACGACAGAAAAAGATTGGGTCGCCTCTTTCTGGATCCGCCTTTCTTCATCCAGAGAAAATATGGCGCCACATTCCCCGGAGCCATAGAAACATCCGGCCGTTTCTTACTCCGCCGCCGTTACCCGTTGGTCACACCAGAAAGAGATTGCTCTTCCGAGCGCACGATTTGTAAATGGCAATAAGCACGTAAAGACTTCGGTTGTCTCGATAATCGTCTACGCGTTGTGGCCCCTACCCACGTGAGGGTCAACAAAGCGGTGTCTCTTTTCCTCAGGACTCATCGGCTCCATGAGGGGCCAAGCGCTGATGGCGTGCTCCGCTCAAGCGCACTTTTCCCATACCAAAAAGCCTAAAATTAGGTGGATGTCCCTGAATTTGCCATAACCAAAGAGCCAGAAATTAGGTGGGTGTCCCTTATCTGGTCTAAGTTCGGCTGGATGTCCATTATTCGATAATCGGTTGGGGGGCGTTTGCATGGAAGCAGCTCAAGGGTTCGTTGTTGACAAACTTTGGGTAGTCCAATAAAAACAAGTGACCCCGACGATGGAGAAATTGTCACATGCCTCTTACCATCCCTCCAGCGCTTGCAGCTCCAGCACCGGGATCAGCGTTCATGCGCCGTGAGTTCAGGGCGAGAATAGAGCGCTCCAACGCGTATAGGTTGTGTTCGCCTACGGTGTCTTTTTTTTCCGGGATCAATAATGGACGGATTTCATTCGGGTGAGGCGAGGAGAAGGCCATGGATTTCCAACTGAGCGAAGAACAGCGCATGATCAAGGAAACGGTGTACAAGTGGTCCCTCAATGAGCTGGGTCCCATTCAGGAAAAGGTGGACGACGAGGATTGGTTCCCTCCGGATTTTTTCCAAAAATGTGCCGAGATTGGCATCCTCGGCATCACCATCGATGAAAAATACGGCGGTCTCGGCGGCGACGTGCTCATGCAGACCTTGGCCGTGGAGGAAATGAGCCGCATCTGTCCGGGGCTGGCCATGACCTACGCCGCCCATTCCAACCTGTGCATGAACAACATTCACAAGAACGCCAGCGAAAAGCTCAAGGAAAAGTATCTGCCACCCATGGTCCGGGGCGAAAAAATCGGTGCTCTGGGACTCACCGAACCCAATGCGGGCTCGGATGCCATGAGCCTGCGCACGCGCGCGGAAAAGAAAGGCGACAAATACATCCTTAACGGCACCAAGATGTTCATCACCAACGGGCCCATCGCCGACGTTATCTTGGTGTATGCCAAGACGGCTCCGGAACGAGGCGCCAAGGGCATCAGTGCCTTCATTGTGGAAAAGGATTTTCCTGGCTTTTCGGTGTCTCGAAAGCTCAAAAAGTGCGGTATGCGCGGCTCCCCGACGGGCGAGCTGGTCTTTGAAGACTGCGAAGTGCCGGCGGAAAACCTGGTGGGTGAAGAAAACATGGGCGTCCATGTCATGACCAGCGGGTTGGACATCGAACGCATCGTTTTGGCCGGCGGTTCTGTGGGCATGGCGCAGCAAGCTTTGGACTATTCCATCCGCTATGCGGCGGAAAGGGAACAGTTCGGACAGCCCATCGGCAAATTTCAGATGATTCAGCAAAAGTTGGCGGACATGTACGCCCGCACCGAGGCCGCTCGCCTTTTGGTGTATCGTGCCGCGCAGGTGGCCCAGAACGCGCCTCGAGGCGGCAAGGGCACTGAATTGACCCGCCAAGCCGCAGCGGCCATTCTTTTCGCCTCGGAAACGGCCACCTGGGTGTGTAACCAAGCCATTCAAATCCATGGGGGCTATGGGTACTGTCTGGAATTTCCCGTGCAGAAGCTGTGGCGCGACGCCAAGCTCTATGAGATCGGCGCGGGAACCAACGAGATTCGGCGAATCGTGGTGGCTCGAGAACTGCTTCGGGAAGCCTTTGCTCGAGCCGGCAAGGGCTGAAAGGGCCGTTGAAGACCCCTTTGGGCCAAGTCCCCGTGCGGCAGTATCATTAAGGAGCGGGCAAGCCGACAGAAGCCGGCCCCTTGGAAGGGCGCGGACCGCGAGGACGCGGTCCCTCCGGGGTGAGTCGATGGGGTGAACCTTGGCAAGGGAGGATCAGATGCCTGGGCGTGCGGAAATGCGCAGACCGTGGTGCTCGGCGATGATACGTGGTGTCCGAGCGGCGCACGATGTGACCCCAGGCTGGCGCTGGTTCCTTGGCTATCCGGGTTCATGTAGGGATCGCGCCTTGGGGCGCTCCTACGGAATGGAGCGAAATCGGCCGCGAAAAGCGATTGTCGAGCGGGCCACTTGAAAGCTTGTGGACAAGCAGCTGAGCACGTTCTTAAGCAGCCCGGCGGCAACGGATTTTGCGTGCGCGGCACGAGCTGCGGCGTGGGATGACACCCTGGGATGCTTTGGCGGCATGGAATCTTTGTGGAGCCGACCCCATGTTTTCGGACAACTTTTTGCGGGACGAAGGAAGCCCTTTGAGTCTTCCAAACGTGGACATCAAGGTGTGGTGACTGGCAGAAGGTACGGAGGGGGCAATGGAGCAGCCGGTGGTTTTGGAAGAACGCAGGGATCAGGTGGCGATTCTGACGCTGAATCGACCGGAAGTGATGAATTCGTTCAACTTGGCGATGCTTCGCGGCCTTTGGGACAAAGTTGAAGCCCTGCGCTTCGATCCCGAGATTCGCGTGGTGATCGTCACGGGGGCGGGAGAAAAGGCTTTTTGCGCGGGAGCCGACCTGAAGGAGCGCGCCACGCTTTCTGATGCTCAGGTTAAAGAATTTATCTTTAAAATACGGAATCTTTTTACCGCCATTGAGGAGTTGCCCAAGCCGGTAATTGCGGCGGTCAACGGTGTGGCTCTAGGCGGCGGCACCGAATTGGCCTTGGCTTGTGACCTTCGCATTGCGTCTGAGACGGCTACCATGGGATTGACCGAAACGCGGCTGGCCATCATTCCCGGCGCCGGCGGCACGCAGCGGTTGCCACGCTTGGTCGGGCGTGGAAAGGCCAAGGAGTTGATCTTTACGGGCCGTCGCGTCGGTGCTGAGGAAGCTTTGCGCATCGGCTTGGTGAACACCGTGACAGCGCCGGAGAAGCTTATGGAAGAGTGCTTGGCCATGGCCGCCATGATCTGTGAAACGGGCCCCATCGCCATTCAACAGGCGAAATATGCCATCAATTATGGGTTGGAAACGGATCTCCACACAGGGTTGGCCATTGAATCCAATGCCTATTGGATCACCATTCCCACCCAGGACCGTCTGGAAGGGCTTACCGCGTTCCGCGAAAAACGCAAACCCGTCTACAAGGGCCAATGAACTTGTCCGGCAATGAGGGACTTGACCGCCCACGGATTCTTGAGTCGCCGTCACAATGAGCGGGATGTGCGTGCGGATCTGAAAAAAGCCGTTTCGGATAAGGCCCGTGAGACCGTCTAGGACGGGGCCGTCTGGAGGAAGGAAAAAGGTGACGCCATGAGCGATGCGCGAGCGGAAAACAGGGCTTTTTGGGAGAACGAAGAGCTCAAACTGGATCAACGGGTCTACGAGGCCATGTGGCCCGGTGGGGAAGCAGCGGTGCAGCGCCTGGCCAAGCTGGGCAAGCAACCGGTTCGGCAACTCATTCAAAAACTCATCGATCCCGGAACGGAGTTTTATGAACTGAGCCGATTGGCAGGCTTCGGCATGCATTATCCCGATGTGGACGATGTGCCTTGTGGCGGCATCGTCACGGGGATCGGCAAGATCTACGGCAATTGGACCATGATCATTGCCAATGACAGCCGAGTCAAAGCGGGAACGTACTTTCCCATCACCCTGAAAAAGCACCTGCGCGCTCAGGCCATTGCGGAGCGATGCGGCCTGAACTGCGTCTACATCGCCGACTCCGGCGGCGCTTTTTTGCCCATGCAAGCGGACGTTTTTCCCGACGATGGGCATTTCGGGTCCATGTTCTACAACATGGCCCGCATGTCGGCCAAAGGACTGAAGCAAATCACCTTAAGCACAGGGGGGAATACAGCCGGAGGGGCCTACATCGTCTTCATGGCTTGTCAGGCGGTGATGATCGATAAGCTGGCCTATTCCTTTTTGGGGGGTCCCCCTTTAGTCAAGGCGGCCACGGGCGAAGTCATTTCCGCGGAAGATTTGGGCGGTGCCCGCATTCATACGCAGATTTCAGGAGGTGCCGACCATTTCTGCCGAACCCAGGACGAGGCCATTGAAAAGGTTCGGGAGATTCTGTCGTTGGAACCTCCCCAGAAACTGCATATTCACCGTTATGCCGAATCGCCGCCCATGGTGCCGGTGGAAACGATTTACGAAGAGCTGCCGGCAAAGATTCATCAAGGCATCAATGTGAGGGCCGTGATTCAGGCCTTTGCCGACGACAGCCACTTTATCGAATACAAGAAAAACTATGCTCCCGGCCGAGGTGACAACATCGTCACGGGAAAGATTCGTCTCAAAGGGATTCCCGTGGGCATTATCGCCGCCAACGGCTTGGGGATCATTTTCGTGGAAGCGGCCCGCAAGGCCACGGAATGGATCGTGCGCTGCTGTCAGGAAAAGGTGCCCTTGCTCTTTATTCAAAGTTCCCCGGGCTACATGGTGGGTTCGGAATCGGAACATATGGGCATCGGCAAATACGGCGCGGACATGGTTCGGGCTGTTTCCTGCGCTCAGGTGCCGCGTATTCAATTGGTCATCGGCCCGGACAACGGCGCGGCCAATTACGGCATGTGTGGTCGAGCGTATCGGCCGCACTTTCTGTTTGCCACCATGAGAGCGCGAACCTCGGTCATGAGCGGTCGGTCGGCGGCGGAAGTGCTCCTATCCATCGAAGAGCGCAAAAGGGCCGCGGAAGGCAAGCCCATGAGTGATGGAGAAAAGCAGGCCTTTCGTTTGCAGATGATCGAAAAATACGACGGAGAAGCCCATCCCTTCTTTTGCGGGGCTCGGCTTCTGAACGATCGGGTCTTGAAGTTTCGAGAAATTCGCGACTGGCTGGCCATGGCCTTTGAGGTGAGTTTGCTCAAACCCATTGACGATCCGGCTTTCGGCAACCTTCGGTTCTAGAGGGCGCCGAGAAAGTGTCGGCTTCGTTACGCAAGGACCGCCGACGCCTTGAGAGCCTCAGGCCTTCTCAAGGAGCCGTGCCCGGAATACCGAAGGTGTGCAACCGCCTCACATGCCGCCCAAAAAAGGATGCAGTGCACGGCGAAAATTCCAATCCGTAGGCGACGCTATAAGGAGGATTCAACATGGCAGTCATGAACTATCCCAAGCAAGTGGTGTTGGGCGACATCACGGTTCGAGACGGCTTTCAGCACGAAGAAAAGTACATTCCCCTCGAAGCCAAATTATGGGTAGCAGAGCAGCTGGTGCTGGCCGGATTCCGCCGCATTGAACTGACCAACCTGGGGAACCCGAAGGGCATGCCCCAGTTCAAGGATGCCGACGAGCTCTTGAAGCGCTTTCGAAGCAGTAAGAAAATCGCACACCTAATCCAGGATGTGGAAGTGACCGCCATCACCATTCGAGAAAAGGCCGTGGAACGCGCCATCAAAGCGCGTCAAGAAGGCTACGGGCCGGACCGCATTCTGTTCATGGTTTCCACCAGCGAATCGCACCATAAGAAAAATTCCGGACTCGGTTTGGCTGAATACTGGAAGATGTGCGAAGAATACATTCCCAAGGCCCATGCGGTGGGCATGAAGGTGTGCGGCACGGTGAGCACCATCTGGGGCTGCCCCATTGAAGGGCCCACGGAGCTGAAAAAGGCGGTAGAATTTACACAGCGCTGGTTGGACATCGGGGCCGACGACATCGAACATGCCGATCACGACGGATCGGCTCCACCCAACAAGGTCTACGAATACTTTTCCATGATCCTGGATGCCATTCCGGACACCTCCAAACACATCGCCCACTTTCACGTCACCCGAGGCTGGGGACTGGCCAATGTTTTGGCCGCCCTGCAGGCGGGGATCACGCATTTTGAAGGCACCATGGGGGGCATTGGGGGGCAGCCGGCCAACTTTGTGGACGGTGTGCCGGTGGCCGGCACGGGCTCCTACTACTATGTAGATCCTTCCATCGTCGGTTTGGTGTGCATGGAAGACATGGTGGTCATGATGGACGAGATGGGCATTGAAACCGGCGTCGATGTGGACAAGGTGTTGGAAATCGGCCGTTGGGTGGAAAAGATCGTGGGGCGTCGCCTGCGTTCCGAATGTGTGCGCACGGGGCGCATTCCCAAGTCCATGACCGGCCGCGGCTAACCTTCAGCCTTTGCCCAAGGGAGCCCCTTGAGGCTCCCTGGTGCCCGCTTTTCAGGGCTTCGGACCATTTCCGAGAACACCTAAGGCCTGAGCGGCGCAAGCCGCGATTCCTTATCGTGCCTTGCGCCGCCCCGACAGCCTCAATCCGTAGTAGCGTGGCCGAATTATTGTCAAACGGACCCTTTAGAAGCCCGCGGGGAGAGGCTATTCGAGGGGCTTGGGGGACGGATCGAGGATTTCCGCGCCCACGCTTTCGAAGGGACGGCCTTCCGGCCGTCCGCGGCTCCGAGGACGCGATGCCTTAGTCCAGCCATAGTCGCCTGATCTGCGGCCGCAGTGGACCAAGATCGTCATTCTTGGGCGGCTTCCGGCAAGCCGTGAGCCCGCGGCGCTTTCACGTCGGACGTGCGGTTCTGAAGTCCTTCGAGATTGTCGTTGCCTTAGCCGGGGATCATGCCGTATTCGTGGAGCGAGATCCTTTCGAGGGGGCATCCATGGAATACGGCATTCGACGCTACGAATCCACCCAAAGGCTGTGGTGGTTTTGCTTCCTGCTCATGAGCCTTGCCGCGGCATTTCCGGTCTCCGCTCAAGTGCGCTCGGCTTTCAGTCCTTCTGTGCCACATGCGTCAGCGAAACCTCACGAAGTCTTGCAAGGGATAGATTTTTGGCTGAGCGCCCCCTGGGCTGACCAAGGCCTTCTGGGACCGTTGATTTTTTATCTCTTCGGCGTCTTGGGAGCATGCCTGGTGCTCCGAACCCTATGGCTCCTTGTGCAGGTCTGGGGAACGTTTCTGGTGGCTCGCGCGCTCAAAAGGCATGTGCCGATCGACGGATCGGGAAAAAATGCAGGACATGCCGGCTGGTTAGTGGACGATGCGACGCAAACTCTTCCGCTCTTGGCCCTGGCCCGGGATGCCGGCCGCCTGCCCTGGTCTCTTTTTTCCTTAGCCCACAAGCGGCTGCGCCTGTTGTTGGTTTTTGACGGCCGCGGCACGCCCTCTTCTGATGAAATGGTCCATCGAGAGCAGCGGCTGGAAGGGCTGGACTGGCATCTTGTGTCATCGTCCTGGGACGCTTTTCGCTCCCTCAGCCGAGCTCTCCCCCTTTTGGGCTTTGTGCAATCCGCCTGGGCGTTTTACCTGTGGCTTCAGCCTGTCCTGAACGGCTCGCAGGATGCCTCGAGCAGCGCCGTGGAGGGCTTGGCCAGCCTTTTGGCCTTGGTGCACAGCGTGGGCGCCACGCTGGCCTTCGGCTTGGGTTCCGGGTTGTTGTCGCGCTTGGAAAGCCTCTACCTCTCACGCCTGGACGGCCTCTTTTACGACCAGCTTCTTTCCCGCATGCCCCTGCACAGCGCCGACACTCTGGTGATTCTTAAGACCCTGGCCAGGCACTTTCACGAGCTGCAGGAGCGACTGAAGAAGCTGGAGCACGCTGTGCTTCAAGACCGGTCGTGAGCTATCGGCCGTCAATGGAGAAGGTCCGGTGACGATTCGTCGATGGGCATGATGCCCATTTGCCGAAGCAACCTTCGATCCCGAGGGCTCTTGGTTTTGAGCCATCGTTCGTAAATCCTCAGAATGCCTCCGGCGTGCTGCCGACCCGACGTGTCCCCGATTTCGGCCAACAAATCCACTAAGCGGAGAAACTTCTCACTGAGCTCTTGAAAGACCCCCTCGAAGCCCCAGTCCACAATGCGGGCAGCCAGCAGCGATTCCAGGGATCGGTACGCAGTGCTGCCGATGGCGGCATAGTAGTCGATGTCCACAAGGCGCCGTTGGAAACTGTCGGAAAAGAACCCTGAAACAAAAAGGGTTGTGTCCCCGATTTGCCTAAGGATGCGAGCCCGCTTTCCGCTGGAAACGCCGTAGCTTTCCAAAAGGGCTTGGGCAAAAGATTTGTCCCTTTCCCCCCACTCGGGTTCCTGCAGCGGTGCCGCGTGGGCGTATCGGGACAGCAGATCCACCAGGTAAAATTGGGCCAGTTGCGAGATTTCAACGTCCAGGTCCTGAGACGCTTTTTCCACGGCATCCTTGAAGTATTCCAGAAGACTACGGGTTTCCAACATGGTCATGCCCACCTCCTTGCCGGATTCCCTTGAAGACTTTTCCCAAGGTTTTTGGGGTCCGCGTCCTTCCTTACTCCAGTCATCGGCAAAAGGAGCTTCCGCCAAAAGCCTTTCCCAGCGGTTCGGGACCGGCCTTGCAGGCTTTCATGAAAACATTGCCGTGGGCAAGAACAAGGCCTTGCTGCCGCATTCCGGTCCACGGACCTCACTGGGGTGGTGCTTGGGAAAAAGGAAATGACGGACTGGACGTCTTCGGCTTTGACCCGGGTCGCCAAAGGCGATCGGGTTCTTTAGCATTATGCATCATGGAGCGGGTAAGGATCAAGGTGCAGGAAGGAAAATCAAGGAACGCTGCGTGGTTTTCCGAAAGACTTAAGAAAAGTGCAGGCCGCCGCTCTTCTTTCGGCGTTGGCGTCCCATGACAACACCGATGAGCCAGCCGCACAGGAGCACCAGAGCTCCTGCCACAAACCATCGGATGTTCTGGGAAAACCGAAGGCTCTCATTTTCCTGAGCCAGCCTCTTGGCCAAGGCTTGGCTTTGGGCTAGCGCCTCCTGCATTTGGTCGAATTCTTCCTTCAGCTTCAAATAATCGGCGGCCCCTTCACGAAGCGCCTGATGTTCTTTTTTGAGGGCTTCCAGTTCTCGCGAGGTCTTTTCCAGGGTTTCGGTCAGCTCCTTTTCCCGTGTCTGATACCGCAGCCACTGGGAATCGGATTCGGTCAATGAGGTCTTGATGGCCGTGTTTTCTTGGCGCAGCTGAGTGGCTTGCTTTTCCCACGGCACGCGTTCCATGAGGTAACGGCTGATCACCCATCCTTCTTTGTCCTTGACCGGCCCGTCCAGAACGCGCACCAAAGCCCAACCCGCATCGTTTTTCTGGAGCACCTCAACCGCTTGGCCGGAACGCAACATGGCCAGGACCTTGTGGGATGTGCTTGGCCCGCTGCGCAATGTGATCTCAAAGGTGTCCGTCACATAAGCCGCCCACACCGCCGTCCGGAAAATCAGGCCCAAGGCCAGAGCGATCATCCATAGGAACGTCACGCGATGATTCCGCAACACTCTTCCCCCTTTGGTCTGTGGCACATTGCCATGCGGAAGCCGTTTGCGACGGTGTCACTATAGAGGGACGCCAAAGGGTTCGGCAAGAAAAAGACGACAAGCTGCCTTAAAGGGAGCAAAAAGTGACGAAATTGTTCTCCCCTACTGGCGCCCGCACCGTTGATGATTAAATTTGGAAATGAGCTCATCTCATGGAAATTGCATGACATTATAGCATGATTTTACAGGTGTGGAGGTTAAAGTCTATGGCGAAAGCAGTCGGCATTGATCTTGGCACCACCAATTCGGTGGTGGCTGTCTGGGAAAACGGCAAGGCCACGGTGATCCCCAACGCCGAAGGGTCTCGCACGACCCCTTCGGTAGTGGCGTACTTGGAAGACGGCCAAAGGCTGGTAGGGCAGGTGGCGCGTCGTCAAGCGATCCTGAACCCTCTGGCGACGGTGGCGTCCGCCAAACGCTTTATTGGGCGCCGTTGGGATGAAGTGGTGGAGGAATCCAAAGTCGTTTCCTACAAGGTGGTCAAAGGCCCCAACGATGCGGTTCGTTTTGATATTCGAGGCAAATTGGTGGCCCCGGAGGAAGTGTCCGCGCAGGTTTTGCGAAAACTCGTGGACGATGCTTCCAAGTATTTGGGCGAAAAGGTCACCGAGGCGGTGATCACGGTTCCGGCCTATTTCAACGATGCCCAGCGTCAAGCCACCAAACAGGCGGGAGAGATCGCGGGCTTGAAGGTGCTTCGCATCATCAACGAACCCACGGCGGCCGCCTTGGCCTACGGGCTGGAAAAGAAGAAAAACGAAACCATTCTGGTCTTTGACCTGGGTGGCGGCACCTTTGATGTGTCCATTTTGGACGTGGGCGACGGCGTCTGTGAAGTGCAGGCCACCGCCGGGGACACCCATCTGGGCGGCGATGACTTTGACAAGCGCATCGTGGATTGGTTGGCCGACGAATTTCAGAAGGAAACGGGCATTGATCTGCGAAGGGATCGCCAATCCCTGCAACGGCTTTACGAAGCGGCGGAAAAGGCCAAGTGTGAGCTGTCGTCCACGGTGGAATCGGAGATCAACCTGCCGTTTATCACGGCGGATGCCACGGGACCGAAGCATTTGGTGAAGAAGCTGACCCGGGCCAAGTTCGAGGCCCTGACGCAGGACTTGGTGGAACGGTGCATGGGGCCGGTGAAACAAGCCCTGGCGGATGCCAAGCTCACCGCCGCTGACATCGACGAAGTGGTTCTCGTGGGGGGATCCACACGCATTCCGGCGGTCCAGGAATTGGTCAAGCGGCTGACCGGGGGCAAGCAGCCCAACATGAGTGTGAATCCGGATGAAGTGGTGGCCGTCGGCGCCGCGATTCAGGCTGGAATCATCAAAGGCGATGTGGACGATGTGCTTCTGCTGGATGTGACGCCCCTGTCCCTGGGTGTGGAAACCTTGGGCGGCGTCATGACCAAGCTCATTGAGCGCAACACCACCATTCCGTGCCGCCGTGAAGAAATCTTTTCCACAGCGGAAGACAACCAGACGGCGGTGGATATCGTGGTGCTTCAGGGGGAACGGGAGATGGCTCGAGACAACCGCGTGCTCGGCCGGTTTCGCCTGAATGGGATTCGACCTGCGCCGCGCGGCGTGCCGCAGATCAAGGTGACCTTTGACATCGATGCCAACGGCATTCTCAATGTGACGGCTCGTGACGAAGAGACGGGAAAAGTACAAAAAGTGACCATTTCCGATTCCACCAACCTGGACAAGAGTGAAGTGGAGCGCATGGTGCGGGACGCCCAGGTACACGCCGCCGAAGACCGCCGGCGCCGGGAAACCGTGGACGCTCGCAATCACGTAGACTCTCTGGTCTACCAACTGGAACGCACACTCAAAGATCTGGCCGAGAAGGTGCCGGTGCACGAGAAGGCACGATGCGAAGCGCTTGTGGAAGAGGCTCGAAAGGCTGTCGCGGACGAGACAACGTCCAAGGAGCGTTATCAAGCTCTAGCGGGCGATCTGCAACAGGCCCTGCATGGCGTGGCTGCTACGGCGTATCAGCAGGCCGGATCGGCGCCTCGTGAATCTCGGGGGGCCAAGAATGACGACGTCATCGACGCCGAGTTCACCCTGAAGTGACATCGCCCGGGCTGTTGAGCCTCTGGTTGGGGCAAGGGGTGCGGGGCGCACGAGGGTGCGCCCCTTTTTTGAGTTTTTTTTCTTCGGCAATGGTAAAGAAGAAGAAAGTACGGAGGGTCTTGGCCCGGATTGGGCGCTGCTGAAAAATTCATGAAAAAATCGAGGTGACATTGCATGGCGGTCAAGTTTCGAGATTACTACGAAGTGCTCGGGGTCTCTCGAAATGCGGGTCAGGAAGAGATTCAAAGAGCCTACCGAAAACTGGCGCGCAAATACCACCCGGATGTGAACAAGGAGCCGGGGGCCGAGGAAAAGTTCAAGGAAATCAACGAGGCCTATGAGGTTCTCAAGGATCCGGAAAAGCGCGCCAAATACGACCAGTTGGGAAGCCATTGGCGCGCGGGTCAGGATTTTCGACCGCCTCCGGGATGGGATGTGCACTTCGATTTCGGCACCGGCCCCGGCCAGCAGGACTTCTTCTGGTCCGGCAGCGGGGATTTCAGCGACTTTTTTGAAATGCTTTTTGGCGGTCAAGGGTTTCGTCGAGCGCAGGCCGCGGGGCGGAGTCGGCCCGGAGCCGCTTGGCGTCAGCCGGGAGCGGACCGTCACGCCACGTTGCGCATCACTCTGGAAGACGCTTTCCATGGCGCCGCCAAGACCATCACTTTGCAGGGAATGACCACAGCCATCGATGGCACGGTGCGTCCCGAGGTCAAGAGTTTTGAGGTGAAAATACCCAAGGGGATTTTGCCGGGCCAAAAGATCCGCTTAAGTGGCCAGGGTTATGAAGGGATCAGCGGTGGTCCTCCGGGGGATCTGTACCTGGAGGTGGAGATCGAACCCCATCCGGTGTACCGGTTGGAAGGACGAGATCTTTATATGGATCTCCCCGTGGCTCCGTGGGAGGCGGCCTTGGGTGCCGAGGTTTCGGTGACGACCCTGGGGGGCACGTTTTCTTTAAAGGTTCCCTCAGGATCCCAGTCGGGGCAAAAGTTCCGGCTGCGCGGCAAGGGCATGCCCAATCCTAAGGGCACAGCGGGGGATCTGTATGCGGTGTTAAAGATCGTGGTGCCGAAGAAACTGACTCGAGACGAAAAAGCGTTGTTTGAAAAACTCCGGGACGTTTCCACTTTTCATCCTCGGTCGTGAGGTTTTTTTCGAAGACCGCCGCGGTAGGGAAACCGTGCGCACTTGGGAAGCGCTCCAGGATGTGCAAAGGCAAAGGGCCGTCATGAAATGAGGAGGCTGGCGTCATGACGGAAGGACGCTACGGCATCGTGCGCAGAACCATGCTCCGCCGTGAGCACCTTTGGGGACTTCGTTTGGCCGATCTGGCATCATTGTGCGGTGTGCACCCGGACCTGATCATCCGGTTTGTGCACTTAGGGCTTTTGGATCCCTTGGAAGAAGAGGCCGGAGTGCCCAGCCTTTTTGACCGCTCGGCCGTGGGAGTGGTGCACAAGATTTTGAGGCTGCGTCGGGATCTCGGCATCAATTACGTGGGCATCGGTATGGTTCTGGATCTGATGCGCCGCATCGAGATTCTGGAATCGCGCGTGCAAGAACTGGAAAGGGTGCTGGTCGGCCACATGGCCAAACGGCCATAGATAGAGAGCGAGGAGAAAAAGCTATGGATCTCAATAAATTCACCATAAAATCTCAGGAAGCTTTGCAATCGGCGCAAAATAAAGCCGTCAAATACGGGCATGTGGAGGTGGACGGGGAACACCTCCTTGCGGCGCTTTTGGAACAATCCGAAGGTTTGGTGCCGCGGCTGCTTAAGAGAATGGATGTGTCTTTGAGCGCGCTGCAGGAAGATCTGGTCCGGGAACTGGAAAGGAAACCTCGGGTGAGCGGCCCCGGGGCGGAACCAGGCAAGGTCTACATCACTCAGGGGCTCAATAAAATTTTGGTCAAGGCGCAGGAGGAGGCACTGCATCTCAAGGACGAATATGTTTCCGTAGAGCACCTGCTGTTGGCTTTCGTTGAGGAAGGAGCCACGACACCTGCGTGCAGGGTGCTGCAAAAACACGGAGTGACTCGAGACGCGGTGTTGAAAGCCTTGACGGCGGTGCGGGGCCACCAACGCGTGACCTCGGCGGCTCCGGAAGGCACCTATGAGGCTTTGCAGAAGTACGGCCGGGATCTGGTGCAGGAGGCGCGCAGCGGCAAACTGGATCCCGTCATCGGCCGGGACAGTGAAATTCGGCGGGTCATTCGAATTCTTAGCCGAAAAACCAAGAACAATCCGGTGCTTATCGGGGAGCCCGGCGTGGGGAAAACGGCCATCGTGGAAGGGCTGGCCCACCGTATCGTGCGCGGCGATGTTCCCGAGGGACTCAAAGACAAAACCATTTACGCCTTGGATCTGGGTGCGCTGGTGGCCGGAGCCAAGTATCGCGGGGAGTTCGAAGAGCGTTTAAAGGCCGTGTTGCAGGAAATCAAGGAATCGGAAGGCCGCATTTTGCTCTTCATTGACGAACTGCACAATATCGTCGGGGCTGGCAAGGCGGAAGGCGCCATGGACGCCGGCAACATGCTCAAACCCATGCTGGCCCGCGGTGAACTGCACTGCATTGGGGCCACCACGCTGGATGAATACCGTAAGTACATCGAAAAGGATGCGGCGCTGGAACGCCGTTTTCAACCTGTCCTGGTGGATCAGCCGTCGGTGGAAGATACCATCTCCATTCTGCGTGGGCTCAGGGAACGTTTCGAAGTCCACCACGGCGTCAAAATTCAAGACAGTGCTTTAGTGGCCGCGGCCGTCTTGTCCAACCGCTACATTTCCGACAGGTTTCTTCCCGATAAAGCCATCGATTTGGTGGACGAAGCCTGTGCCATGATTCGCACGGAAATCGATTCCATGCCCGCGGAACTGGATGAAGTGACGCGCCGTGTGATGCAGTTGGAAATCGAGGAAGCTGCTCTGAAAAAGGAACGGGATAAGGCCAGCCAGGAGCGGTTGGAAAACCTTCGCAAGGAACTGGCTGAGCTGCGGGACAAGGCCAATGCCATGAGGGCGCAGTGGGAAGCGGAGAAGGAAGCCATTAAGAAAGTTCAAGGGCTTCGGGAAGAAATCGAGAAGGTCCGCCACCAGATCGAGATCGCCGAACGCCAGTACGACCTCAACCGAGCGGCGGAACTGAAGCACGGGCGATTGCCCGAACTGGAACGGCAGCTCAAGGCGGAAGAAGACCGGTTGAGCGCGCAACAGGGGGGCAACCGACTGTTGCGGGAGGAAGTGACCGAGGAAGAGATCGCGGAAATTGTTTCCCGATGGACCGGCATTCCGGTGGCCCGATTGGTGGAAGGGGAACGGGAAAAATTGTTGAAACTGGACGAGGTGCTGCACCGCCGCGTGGTGGGTCAGGATGAGGCGGTGCAGTTGGTGGCGGATGCGGTGTTGCGGGCCCGTTCCGGCATCAAGGATCCGCGACGTCCCATTGGTTCCTTCATTTTTCTGGGCCCTACGGGCGTGGGCAAAACGGAACTGGCGAAAACTCTGGCGGAAGCCCTTTTTGATTCGGAAGACAACCTGGTTCGCATTGATATGAGCGAGTACATGGAAAAACACACGGTGTCGCGTCTCATCGGAGCGCCTCCGGGCTATGTGGGTTACGAAGAGGGTGGCCAGTTGACGGAAGCCGTGCGCCGCAAACCCTACAGTGTGATCCTTTTCGATGAAATCGAAAAGGCACACCACGACGTCTTTAACGTGCTCCTTCAGATTCTCGATGACGGACGCCTGACGGACGCCCAGGGCCGCACGGTGGATTTCAAGAACACGGTCATCATCATGACCAGCAATATCGGATCCCAATATCTTCTGGACGGTGTGACCGACCGTGGGGAAATCAAGGAACACGCCCGGGAGAAGGTCATGGCGGATCTGCGCCGCCATTTTCGGCCCGAATTCCTGAACCGTGTGGATGACATCGTTCTGTTCAAACCGCTGACTCTGGATGAGGTGAAGAGTATTGTGGGGCTGCTCACCAAGGACCTGGAGTGGCGCCTCAAGGATCGTCGCATACGGCTGGAAATCAGCGAGGCGGCCCGCGAATGGCTTGCCCGATCCGGCTACGATCCTGTCTACGGTGCGCGGCCTTTGAAAAGGCTTCTGCAAAGGGAGTTGGAAACACGCATTGGTCGATCGCTCATTGCGGGCGATATTCTGGAAGGGGCGACGATTCATGTGGACGTCCTAGACGGCCGCTTGAACGTGACGCACGTCAATGCGCTGAACGCCGACGCCGCGTAAACCTCGAGAGGCTTGTTGGAGATTGGCGCCTCGGGACCGTTTTTGTTCCCTTCTGTAGGAACGCCGAAAGGCGCGAGCGCCCCATGCACCCGGACGGCCACGGAACCCGTGCCGTTCCGGGTTTGTGGCTTGCACCGCTTCTTCAGCATCGAACCGAAGGAAGGTGCCGAAACCATTCTCGGACAAGCCTTCAGAGGGTTTGAATGAGTTGCGGCTCAGGCACCTGGACGCAAAGGACTGGCCATGAAAGAGCTCTCTTTGGCTTCCAACGCGGCCTACATGGAAGAGCAGTACGAGCGTTGGAAAGCGAACCCCATGAGTGTGACCGAAGACTGGCGATGGTTTTTTTCAGGGCTTTGAACTGGGGGGCGGGGGCCTCGGTCATGGCGCCTGCCGGCGCGGCGGCCGACCCTCAAGACCTTCTTCGTGCGGCGCGGGTATCGGATCTCATACGCCGGTATCGTGACCTGGGCCACCTTCTGTCTTGCGTGGATCCTTTAGAACCCTGTCCCCTGGACCATCCTTGGCTCACACTGGAAGCGTGCGGGTTGGAGACTTCGGACCTGGACCGTGTTTTTCTTACACCGGAAATCAGCCTGTGGGACAAGGCCCCCCCTGCGCGATGTGTTAGCTCTGTTGAAGGAAACCTATTGCGGTTCGGTGGGCGTGGAATTCATGCACCTGTGGAACCCTGAAGAACGGCAATGGCTTCAGGAGCGTATGGAATCCACCCGCAACCATCCACACCTTTCTCGCGAAGAGCGCCGGCGCATTTTGGAAAAGCTATGGCAAGCCAACCGCTTTGAGCAGTTCTTGCACAAAACGTATCTGGGCCAGAAACGGTTTTCTCTGGAGGGAGCGGAAACCGTGGTGCCCATGTTGGACGGGCTGATTCGCCATGCAGCCGCTCTAGGGTGCGACACGCTGGTTTTGGGCATGGCCCATCGAGGCCGCCTCAACGTGCAGGTGAACGTTCTGGGAAAAAGTGCTGCGGCTGTCGGAATTTGAAGAAAGCTGTGACACGGAATCGGAAACGGGAAGCGGCGATGTGAAGTATCACAAAGGCTTCATGGGATGGGTGGATGTCGCCGACGGCAGTCTCAAAAGAGTGCGAACCCTTCTTCTTCCCAACCCCAGCCATCTGGAATCCGTAAACCCCGTGGTGGAAGGCCTGGCCAGAGCGCTGCAAGATGCCCGTGGCAATCAGGGTCCGTACCAAATCTTACCTGTACTCCTCCATGGGGACGCGGCCTTCGCCGGCCAAGGGCTCGTGTACGAAACGCTCAATCTGTCCCAACTGGCCGGATACCGCACCGGAGGGACCATCCATCTGGTCATCAACAACCAGATCGGTTTCACCACCGTGCCTGAGGAAGGGCGTTCGACGCGCTATGCCACCGATGTGGCCAAGATGCTATTGGTGCCCATCTTTCACGTGCACGGGGAAGACCCGGAGGCGGCTCTGCATGTCATCCAGATGGCCTGCGATTACCGGTACCGCTACGGCAAGGATGTCATCATCGACCTGGTGTGCTATCGCCGATATGGGCATAACGAAGGCGATGAACCCTATTACACGCAGCCTACTATGGTCGAAAAAATTCGTCAGCGCCCTCCGGTGAATGAACTTTACGGTGCCCGGCTTCAAAAGGAAGGGGTTGTTTCGGCGGATCAGTGCAGGAATTGGACAAGAAGACCCTGATGAGCCTGGAAAGCGCCCTGAAGGACGCCCGCGATGCCGGGTGTGTGCTCGCCCAAGACTTTCTGTTGGAAACGTGGAAGACCACCTCGAAAACCGAAGAGCTCGACCCTGACGTGATTCGAACGGGAGTGGCCTCGGAACGGCTGCTTAATGTGGCTCGAGCGGCACATACCTATCCTACAGATTTTCAAGTGAATCCTAAGCTGGAAAAGATTTTGGACAAGCGTCGGGAAAAAGTGGAATCAGGCAAGGACCTGGATTGGTCGGCCGGGGAACTTCTTGCCATAGGATCGCTTCTTTTGGACGGCCATCCCGTGCGTCTCAGCGGCCAAGACTGCGGCCGGGGCACGTTCAGCCATCGACATGCCATTTTGTACGAGGTGCGCACCAAAAAAACCTATGTGCCGCTTTGCCACCTCGCACCCGACCAGGCGCCCTTTGTGGTGGTCAACAGCAGCTTGTCCGAATACGCGGTTTTGGGCTTTGAATATGGGTATTCGTTGCGCGACCCGGCCACTGTGGTGCTTTGGGAAGCCCAGTTCGGGGATTTTGCCAACAATGCGCAAACCATCATCGATCAGTACATCAGTGCCGCGGAAGCCAAGTGGAAGCTGCCCAGCGCCCTGGTGCTGCTGTTGCCGCACGGCTATGAAGGCATGGGACCGGAACATTCCAGCGCTCGGTTGGAAAGGTACCTGCAGTTGAGTGCCCAAGAGAACCTACGGGTCTGCCAACCCACCACACCGGCCCAGTTCTTTCACCTTCTGCGCCGCCAAGCCCTGGATCCGATCAAGAAACCCTTGGTGGTCATGACGCCCAAAAGCCTCCTTCGGCACCCCAAAGCCGTTTCCGACTTGAACGAGTTTGTGAACGGCCGTTTCGAGCCGGTCTTGCAGGATCCACAGGCACCTCTTTCGGCCTCTTACGGCCTTCTGTGCACGGGCAAGGTCTACTACGAACTGGCCGCCTTTCGAGAAAAGGCGCAACGCGACGACGTCGTGCTGTTGCGCCTGGAAGAAATTTATCCCTTTCCAGAAAAAAACTCGATGCTTTCTTTGGCAGGTATGGTTCCGTGCGGCGCTGGGTGTGGGTGCAGGAAGAACCGCGAAACATGGGTGCTTGGGCTTTTGTCTGTCCACGGCTTGAAAAGCTTCTTGGAGAGAAGCCCACTTATGTGGGAAGGCCGCCCTCGGCAAGTCCCGCCACGGGATTTCATCGCCGTCACAAGGAAGAGCAGGAGGCTTTGGTGGCCGCGGCCTTTCAAAACCCGTAAACCCTGCGCCCATTGAAAGACATTAGCAGCATTTCGAACCAAGGAGTCGCTCATGCACCTCAATATTGTCATTCCGGGAGTGGGAGAATCCGTTCAAGAAGCGGTCCTGGCGGAATGGTTTGTCACGTCGGGCCAACGTGTCAGCAAGGGCACGGTGCTCTTTGTTCTGGAAACAGACAAGGTGACCCTCGAAGTTCCTGCGGAAGCGGACGGTGTTGTGGAGATTCTGGTGCCTGCGGGCGAAAAGGTGCACATAGGGAGTGTCGTCGGGCGACTCCTTGCCGAGACGCTTTCCGAAGAACCACCTCCACCACCCACACCGGCTCCTGTGCGTGAACCCCATGCCCCGCCTTCACGCGAACCGAAGCCCACACCATTGCCGTTCCAAGAACCGGCAACCGAAAAAGCCCCGATATTGGAAGCGGCTCAAGAACCTTCCCGAGAAGCACGAACTCATGCGGTTGTCGAGTCGGAAAAGGCTTTTCCCTCTGCGGCTCGACTGGCTTTGCACATGGGGGTGGATGTGGAACGGGTGAAGGGAACAGGCCCCGACGGAAAGATCACCAGGGGCGATGTTCTGCTGTTTGTGGAATCCCAAGGGCGGGCGGTGTCGACGCCTTTCCCGCCCGTTTCAGTTTCAGGGGAAAAATCAGCGCCCACAGGGCTGTCCCAAACAGCGCCGGTGCCGCCCGTCGTTTCATTTGAAGAAAGGGCGCGACCACCCGTCAAAGCTGCTGAGCCGGCGATGCCGGAACAGACCCGAAAACCCATGAGTCCCCTTCGCAAACGCATTGCGGAAAGGCTGCGGCACGCCAAGCAGGCCACGGCCATGCTCACCACCTTTAACGAAGTGGACATGAGCCGTGTCGTGGAGTTTCGGCGGCGGTTCAAGGACGCGTTCAAGAAAAAGCACGGCGTGTCTTTGGGGTTTATGAGCTTTTTCGTTAAGGCCTGCGTTTAGGCGCTTCAAGAAATTCCCCAGGTAAACGCTTTCATCGACGGAGAAGACATGGTCTACAACGCCCATGTGCACATGGGCATTGCTGTGGGCGCGGAACGCGGCCTGATGGTTCCTGTCATTCGATACGCGGACCTTTTGAGCTTTGCTGAGATCGAAAAGACCATTGATGATTTTGTTCAAAAAATTCAAGAAAATCGTCTGCAGCTGCGCGATCTTGAAGGAGGCACCTTTACCATCACCAACGGCGGCATCTTTGGATCTTTGCTCAGCACCCCCATTCTTAATCCGCCCCAAAGCGCCATTCTGGGCTTGCACAAGATTGAAGACCGGCCCATCGTCCTGGACGGCCAGGTGGTCATTCGGCCCATGATGTACGTGGCCTTGAGTTACGACCATCGTATCATCGACGGCCGGGAAGCTGTGACGTTTCTCAGACGCATCAAAGAATGTATTGAGGATCCGGAACGGCTTTTGGTGGGCATTTGAACCTCGAGGGTTTGACGGAGAAGAAAAATGGCAGGGGAACATCGATTTGACCTCTGTGTGATCGGTTCCGGCCCTGGAGGCTATGTGGCCTGCGTGCGCGCAGCCCAATTGGGCCTGAAAACGGTGTGCGTGGAAAAAGAGGCGCGCCTGGGTGGTGTGTGTTTGAATGTGGGCTGTATTCCCAGCAAAGCGCTTCTGGATTCCAGTGAACTTTACGAGGCGGCTCGGCGACGCTTTTCCGAGCATGGCCTTCGGCTGGAAGGTTTGAGCCTGGATCTGGCCGCCATGATGGCGAGAAAAGACAACGTGGTGCAGGAGCTGACGGAAAATGTGCGCCAGCTTCTGGATCGCCACGGAGTCACGGTGATCCGTGGCACAGGACGTCTGGTGACGCCGCATCAAGTAGCGGTGACCCTCCATGATGCCCAAGACGGTCCCATGGACGTTTATGCAGAATCCGTCCTGCTGGCGACGGGCAGTGTGCCGATGGCCATTCCACATATCCCCTATGACGGGCGCTTCATCGTGACGTCCACCGAGGCTCTGGCCTTTTCCCAGGTTCCCCAAAGATTGGGCATTGTCGGGGGCGGCTACATCGGCTTGGAACTGGGCTCTGTGTGGAACCGATTGGGGTCTGAAGTCACCGTTATCGAAATACTTCCGCGCCTTGCGGCGTTGCTGGATGGGCAGGTGTCTCGAGCTCTGGAGCGCATTTTGCGCCAGCGCCGTTTTCGTTTTTTGCTGGAGAGTCGAGTCCTGAGAGCTTCTGTGGAAGGCGAAGAGGTGGTCGTACGGGTACAGACCAAAGAAGGGGAAGAGGACCTGGTTTTCGACCGTCTTTTGGTGGCCGTGGGGCGCAGACCCCTAACGGCAGGGCTGGGTTTGGAAGAGGTGGGGGTGACCACACATCCCCAAACGGGCCACATTCTGGTGAACACCCGCTACCAGACCAACGTGCCTCGAGTGTATGCCATCGGGGATCTCATCGCCGGCCCGGCACTGGCGCATAAAGCGTCCGCGGAAGCCATCGCCTGCGTGGAAGGCATATCCGGCATGGAAAGCGAAGTGAATTACGACGCTGTTCCCGCCATCATTTACACCTGGCCTGAAGTGGCCATGGTGGGAAAAACCGAAGAAGAACTCAAGGCCCTGCAGGTACCCTATTGTGTGGGCACTTATCCTTTTGCCGGCGCCGGTCGAGCTCGATGCATGGGGGAAACGGAAGGCTTTGTCAAGGTGCTGTCCCACGCGGCATCCGGCCGCATTCTGGGCGTGCACATTCTCGGTCCCCGGGCTTCGGACATGATCGCCGAGGGCGTGCTGGCCATGCAATACGGCGCCACGGCGACGGATGTGGGCCGCATCATGCACGGCCATCCCACCTTTGCCGAAGCGTTGCAGGAAGCTGCTCGAGTGGCTTCAGCCTGCGCCATCTACGGCATGAGTGGATCCTGAAGAAAAGCCACGGCACGCCTTTCCGACCACAAGGCACCACGGTGCGGCACGTCAACAAATCCTACATGACTTCCGTGGTCGGGGGTTTCCAGGATAAGGTGCGGATTTCTGAACGCTTCGCGATACGCAAAACAGGAAGGGCTCAGAAACGGATCATCCAAAGCATTGATCAGAAGGGTCGGCACGGCGATCCTTTCCGAAAAGGGGTTGCAGGAGGCTCGAGCATAATAGTCCTGCGCGTGTTGAAAGCCGTGCAGCGGAGCCGTGTAGCGGTTGTCGAGGTCTTCAAGGGTTCGAATCGCTTCATAGCCGTCGGTGTTTAGCCGATCGGGAAAAAGCCGCGCTTTGGCCTCGATTTTTTGGCGAAGCATTTTCAAAAAGCGTTTCAAATACAGGCGGTTTTGAGGTTCAGAGATTTTTCGGGCCGCACCTGCAAGATCGCAGGGCACGGCAAAAGTCACGGCGGCTTGAACGCAGGGGGAGAGGTCCAGGCCGCGTTCGCCCAGATATTTCAATACCAAGTTACCCCCAAGACCAAACCCCACCAAGGCCACCGACTCATAGCGGCTCAAGCGCACCAGGTGGCGCAACACTGTTTCCAGATCCTCTGTCATGCCGCTATGGTAAAACCACGGCTTTCGATTGGGTTCTCCGCTGCATCCTCGAAGGTTCACAGCACAAGCATCCCACCCCGCCCGCTGCAGGGCGCGCACCATGCCCAGCACATAAGGGCGGTGGGAATGCCCCTCCAATCCGTGAACGATCACGGCAATGCGCCGAAACCCTTGGCACGAGAAGTCCAGATCCAAAAAGTCCCCGTCGGGGGTCTCGAGCCTTGTGCGCCGATACCGAACGCCCGAGACATACCGCAGCTGATTGGCCACAACCATGTGCACGTGAGGATTTCGAAAGATCCTCAGTGATTGATAAGAACACGGCAGTACCATATAACCCCACCTTTAAGGCATCGCGTGGTGAAAAGACCAGCTTCGTTAAACAAGGCCTTTCCATACACCACGTCCCCGCAGGAGACAAGGAAAGGACCGGAACGGAAGCAGAGCGCGGCCTGCTTCCCCTTGACTTTCACTTTTTATTCACTTTAGGATAAAGTGTCGTTGCAGATTTTAAGGAGGATAAGGAGACCCAATGATGCAACTGACACCGGCTCAGAAGAGGGTTCATGATTTTTTGCGCACCTACATCGCCCTGCACGGGCATGCGCCGTCTTACGAAGAGATTCGAAAGCATTTAGGGTTTCGATCCCTCAATGCCGTCTACAAGCACTTGAAACAACTGGAAGAACGCGGCATGGTGCGAAGTCTGGGCAAAAACCGAAAGCGCGCTTTGGAGCTTGGTGAGCTTCGGGCGGCGGGAGCGTCCATTCCTTTCCTGGGCATTGTGGCTGCCGGAAAGCCCGTGGAGGCGGTGGAGGTGCCGGAGACGGTGGATGTTCCCGAAAGCCTTTTGGCGGGAGGAGAACATTTCGCGCTGAGGGTTCGCGGGGATTCCATGGTCGAAGAAGGCATTCGGGAAGGTGACATCCTCATCGTAAAAAAGCAGCCCACCGCCGAAAACGGCCAAACGGTGGTGGCCTTGGTTCACGGGGAAGCCACGGTCAAAAGATTTTTTCTTCAGGGGCCTGTGGTGGAACTGCGTCCGGCCAACAGCGCCATGAGTCCCATGGTGGTGGCCGCCAAGGAGGTGGAAATCATTGGCGTGGTGGTAGGTTTGGTGCGCCATTATCGGCATCGCTTGGGGCTGTGACGCAATGTGATCCCGGTTTCCATGGGCTTTGGGGGCAGCTTGCACCGAAAAGCCGGCACGGGAATTCCAGCCGCAAACACATGGTCCGCCGCACCTCGAGCGCGCATGCGGGTTTACGACTTGAGGCACGAACTTTGCCTTCTTTTAGGAAAACAAAACAATTTTTTAACGGAAAGGAGGAGAACTGATGCCGGCACGTGATGGAACAGGACCTTGGGGCGCGGGGCCTCGAACGGGAAGAGGCATGGGCTGGTGCGCCCCAGCGAGTGGAGCGATGGGGCGCGCTGTTCTAAGCGGTTTCGGCTTTGGTCGAGGTCGCTGGGGATGCGGCGTAGGGCGAGGTTGGGGCCTTCGGGCCGCGTGGGGCCGAGGCGGTCTCGGCTGGGGATGGGTTCCGTTCATGGTGCGCCCGTGGACGCGGGAGGAGCAGCTGCGGTGGCTTCATGGGTATACGGCCCATCTGGAGGAGGCCTTGGAGTCGGCCAGAAAACAAATGGCCGAACTGGAAAAAGAGTCTCAGGCTTAAGCCCATAACCTCCCATGGAACTGGTTGAGCTCGGGTAAACCTGGGAGCTTGTGTGGATACGCCTCCCCTTCGCGGTGGCGCAGGCCCGCATGACCCAATGGAGCGACAGGCTCCTGCCGTTCCGCACATTTGCGGACGGCCAGGAGCCTGTCCGAGAATGGCTTTTGGGGGCCGCTTTCATTGCATTCTGTAGGAGCGCCGCGAGGCGCGATCCGGCGTCGCGGCTTATGCCGCTCCGACATAAGGTGTTGTCGCATGAGGTCCCAGGAGGCTGTCCCTTCGACAGATGGACGCTGGTTTCCTACAAAGCCTTTTCAAAGCCACCATGACACGCTAAGAAAACGGGAACAAGTCGTTTGGCGGAAAGTTTTCCGTGGCATGGATGGATGTTGCGGATCGAGAACCTCGCGTATGCGGCTTCCGAAAGTTCTTTTTGTGGAAGATGATGCGGTCTTGCGCCTGACCCAAAGCCTCTATTTGGAACGGGAGGGCTTTGCGGTGGTGGCGGCTTCCGGGCGCCAAGAGGCGCGCCGTGCCCTTCGTGAAGAAGCCTTTGACGCGGTGGTGACAGATCTTCGCCTGGGTGAAGGCAGTGGCCTGGAAGTGCTGGCCGACGTGCAGGCATTGCGCCCTGATGCTGAAACGGTGGTCATCACCGGCTATGGTTCGGTCGAAAGCGCGGTGGAGGCCATGAAGCGCGGCGCCTATGACTATCTGAGCAAGCCCGTGGATCCCGAACTACTGGTGCGCATTTTGCGCAAAGCCTTGGATCGGCGCCGATTGCGCCGTCAGGTGGATCATCTGACGCAGCGTTTTGCCGAAGAGGCCGGTTTAAATCGCATCGTGGCGGAAAGTCCCGCCATGCGGGCGGTGATGGAGCGCTTGGACGATGTGGCGCAAAGTGATGCGCCGGTTTTGATTGAGGGGGAAAGCGGCACTGGAAAGGAACTCATGGCCAAGTGGATCCACCACCGCAGCCGACGGGCTTCAGGGCCGTTTGTGGGCATCAACTGCGGCGCTGTGCCGGAAACATTGCTGGAAACCGAGCTCTTCGGCCATGTGCGCGGCGCCTTTACCGGAGCACACCAGGCCAAAAGGGCCTTTTTGAAGCCGGCGACGGAGGGACGCTTTTTCTGGACGAGGTGGGAGAGATTTCTCCAGCCTTTCAAATCAAGCTATTGAGAACCCTTCAGGAAGGCACCATTCGTCGCGTGGGTTCCGTGAAGGAAACCTCGGTGGATGTCCGCCTCATTGCCGCCAGCAATCAAAATGTGGCCCAGCTTGTGCGTGAAGGACGGTTTCGTCCGGACCTTTATTATCGCATTCACGTGGTGCCCATTGTCTTGCCGCCGTTGAGGGAAAGGCGGAAAGATATTCTGCCTTTGGCCCGCGCCGTGCTGGAACGCCTAAGCCGGCGCATGGGAAGGAAAATGCCGACCCTAACCCCTGAAGCGAGCCAGAAGCTTTTGGACTATCCGTGGCCCGGAAATGTTCGAGAATTGGAAAACGCCCTGGAACGTGTGCTCATTTTTTCCCGATCCGAGACCATCGATGCGCCGGCGCTTTAACTGGAGCCGCTGGAAGAAACATTCAGACTATCTTTGAATCCCTCACCCGGGCACAGCCCGCCCCGTGATTT
Organism: Desulfosoma sp.; assembly: GCF_052743555.1. Taxonomy (NCBI): domain Bacteria; kingdom Pseudomonadati; phylum Thermodesulfobacteriota; class Syntrophobacteria; order Syntrophobacterales; family Syntrophobacteraceae; genus Desulfosoma; species Desulfosoma sp. Next base: position 1,884 of record NZ_JBRAHS010000013.1, on the reverse strand, counting down.
CAAAAAATCTTCGGACGGCATGCCGCCGGACTCGAAAATTCTTGACGCGCAGAACGCCGGCATGTTCCCGGGTACAAGCAACACGCCAAGGCAGGAAAGCGCGCCGATGCGCCACAACGCCTCCGATCTTTCCCTGGCTGAGGTGGAGCGGCGTCACATCCTCTGGGTGCTTGCCCAATGCGGCCACAACAAGACCAAAGCTGCCGAAATCCTCGGCATCGGTACCAACACGCTCTGGCGAAAGCTCAAAAGATACGGTCGTGAAACATAAAAAACCCCCAACGCTGTGACAGCCTTTCGCTGAATACCCAAAGCCTTCTGGCCATGCTGGACAGCATGGAAGACCGCATCTACGTAGTCGATCGGGACTATCGCATTCGATTCATGAACTGGTCCTTGCGACGCGACATGGGAGAGGGCGAAGGCGCCTTGTGTTACGCGTTTTTCGGGCATGATCCCCAAACATGCGATGAATGTCAGCATGGCATGAGTTCTTTTGAGCCGGAGCGGCGCCGAGAGTGGGTCTGCCCCGCCGACGGCCGAGTCTACGAGGTGTCGGTTTCTCCACTGCACGGGCCTGATGGCAGCATCTTTCGGCTGCATATCATGCGCGACATTTCGCAGCGCAAGGCCTTGGAGGCCGCGCTGCAGGAACAGGCGCGATCCCTGGAAGCCAAAGTTCGAGAGCAAGCCCAGGTCCTCTTTCGTCAGGAACGCCTGTCCTTTCTGGGAGAAATCGCCGCCGGACTGGCGCACGAACTGCGCACGCCCCTAGGCGCGATCCTCAGCGGCGTGAAACTCCTGGAAAAGGCCTCCACGGATTCCGATCAAAGGACCGTGATTCTTGAACTCATTGGCAACGAAACCCAGAGACTGGAAAGAAAGCTTTCGGAGTTTCTCAGGTATGCTCGAGGCCGCCTTCCCGAAAAACGGCTCACACCTGTGCAGCCTCTCTTGGAAGATGTCGGCCGAGTGCTGGCTACCGACGCGGTGCTGCGCGGTGATGTGCGCATTCATGTCCATGGCGCCTCGAACATGGATCCCTTCCCCATGGATGCCGACTTGATCAAAGAGGTCCTTCTGAATTTGGGCCAAAACGCGCTCCAAGCCCTTTCTGGAAAAGGCGAACTGCGCCTGGAAGCCCGGTCCACTCCGGAGGGGCTGGAAATCCTCGTGCGAGACAACGGCCCGGGCATTCCGTCCGGGGATATGGTCCATGTGTTCAAACCTTTCTTCACGCGACGTTCCTCAAGAACCGGCCTGGGCCTTGCTGTGTGCAAGGACATTGTTGAGGCTCATGGGGGCCGCATCAGCGTCTCAAGTCTTCCCCACGTGCAAACCACCTTTCGCATCATCCTGCCCCGCTGAACATTCCATAATGAAGGCCGGGCACCGAAAGGCTTCCATTCTGGAAAGGTTCATTTCCAAAATAGCAGACTCGGGAAAGGCCACCAGGGATTGATGTTTGAAAGGAGTGCGGTACCGCCTACTTTTTCTGAAGAGAGAGCCTTTGTGCTGTCCGCCGATACTTGGGTCCGCAAGAGCCGGTCTCTTCGAATGACGCGAACAGCGGGGACGCTGTCTTTTGAAGGCGAATGTGGTGAGCGTACTCCTGGCTTCGAAGGGACGCGCTCCTGCGCGTCCGGGAATGTGCGGACCGCGATGCACGCTGTCCCCCCGTTGGGATTTGGGGTCTGGCATAGAGTTTGTTAGATCAAGAAGTGCTTTGCGGTGTGGTGGAAGGGCACACCGATGTAGGGCGGACGCGATGGGAACCCATATGGTTAATGGTGCACGGCGTGTCGTCGTGAAGGCAACGGAGGACAAAAATGGCCGAAGAGAAGGAAAAGAAGCAGAAGGGGTACAATTTTCGGGATTTTTCCA
>NZ_JBRAHS010000012.1:0-116227 GCF_052743555.1 Desulfosoma sp. | reverse complement strand
TGTATGGCTTTATCCGGGCCACCCACCTGCTTCCAATTGGTCAATGTGCCCGAAAAAATGTCCTGCACCTCCTTGGATGTCAGGCTCTGCACGGGATTTTTCGGGTGTACCACCACCGCCACTCCATCCATGGCCCACCTGTAAAGCTTGAGTCCATACTTGGCGACCTCTTCATCCGTGGGCTGGCGCCCCGAATTGCCGATGTCCACCAATCCTTCCCCCACCTGCTTAATACCAACCCCGGAGCCGCCCCCGGCAACGGTTATCCTTATGGACGGGTGCCGTGTCATCACTTCCTGGGCCAGAGCCTGCATCACCGGAATGTGGGCCGTCCCGCCGGCAATTCTCAGCGTTCCTTCTAAACCCTTAAAGGCCTCATAGCCTTCAGCGTGAGCCCAGGAGCTCATGAGCCAAACCAATGAAAAGGCAAAAAGGAAAAGAGATCTTCTATGAAGCATACTTTCCCTCCCCATGAATCATGTCCTGGAGCTTGTCCGAAAACGCCATTTTTGGTCATCGTACAAGGTTCCACACTTCAACAGAACGATCGCGCTCTTCATGGGCCCTTGCCCAAACACCCGAGCTCGCCGTTCTGGCCATTGGCGGACGGCCTTGGGCCATTTCTTCGCAAACGTGGGCACCGGAAATGCTGGATCAGAGCAAAAAGACCAGCAGAGCGGCTTTCCGAGCGTGCTCCTGGATTTCCGCCGAAAGTCACCACTTGAAGCCCCCCCCTCCAGATGACAAAAGTGACCACTCGCGGACTGTGTGCTCCTAATGTCGGAAAGTTTCTAGGGCTCGCAATAAACCCACTAAAAAGGTCTTCTAGAGTAGAAAATCGATGATGTAAAATAGAAAATAACGAAGATAAGCGATTGTATCCATGTGACATTCCGATCCGTAGCTGGTCCGACGTCTACCCGGGGATAACGCTCACGGATCCAGAGCAACCTGGAACCCGGTGGGCTTTTATAGGAGTTCTGGGCAGAGTGCCGAAAGCAGGAAAAACACGATTTGGGCACAGCGGCCAAAGGCCGCTCAGGGAACAGCACCTCAGGAAGTGATGCCAAAATTAGGGGCCCTACAAAGGAAATGCCCCAAAAGACTTTTCGATGAGCTGTCGCAGAGAGAGAGGATGTTCGGTTAACCTTGAGGCTAAAGACCCGTGGACGGCCGTTCAGGAGAAAGAACGCGCGGAAGAGCCGCCACGCATTCCACCATGGGCCGGAAACCCATTCGAGCTGTCCACGGGCCGATCAAAGAAGATTTCTATTCCTCGCCTTCTTCCATATCCACGCCCAGCCGCTTCCACTGCGCACGGGCTTCTTCTTCCGCACGAGCCACTTCCTCGTCACTCCAGGGCTCGAGTACCAGGGTGTCCGCCACCAACTCCCAAATGTATTTCACTTCATACTTCGCATCTTCCGGATAAAATTTCGGTAACCGCTTCATCATCTGATCATGGCAGTTGGAACATCCCACCACCACGACATCGGCCCCGGCATTCTTGATCTGGCGCACTTTGTAGCGCCCGTGGTAGGCGGATTCCTTTTCAAAAGGCATGGGCCACATGCCGCCGCCCGCGCCACAACAATAGTTACCGCTTCGGTTCGGTTCCATATCCACAAACTGGTCGACGCACTGTTGAATAATCCACCGAGGTTCCTCATAGTAGCCCTTGCCGAAATTGCGCTCCAGCTCACGGCCATGTTTACATGAGTCGTGCCAGGTATAGACCTTGCCTGCGTTACGACTCTTGTCCAGGCGAATGCGGCCGGTTTCGATAATTTCTTTTAAATAATCGTACAGATAAATGTAATCCACCCGGTTATTGGGATCCTCCAGAAAGCACACTTTCAAACCTTTTCGGCAGCCGTACGATCCTCCACCGCAATCGGGCATGATCATGCGCTTCACCCCGAGACGTTTCATGTGCTCGATCTTGCGCTTGGCCAAAATCTTGGTGACTTCGTAGTTTCCCGTAAAGAGGCCCCAATCCACCGCTTCCCAATTCTCAGAAGGAATGGTCCAGTTTTCCTTGGCAGCATAAAAGATCTTCCACCACCATTTCATATCTTCATTGTCTGAAAAAACCTCCTTACTGTTGGGGAAAAACAGAATATCCGCTCCCGGCTTGTCCACAGGCACATAGAAGCCTGGGCACTCTTCGGCAGCCAGTTCTGCACCCAAATCGGCCATCAGGAAAAGATAGTCTTCCTTGGGAATGGCCATGTTATTGCCCGTGGCCAGCACATTTTCGACGCCCTTATGCAAAATGCCCGGTACCTGGTCTCGTGGCCGCAGGTGCTTCATGTGGCCGAGTATTGCCACAATGTCGATGCCCATAGGGCAAGCATGGGCGCAGCGACCGCACCCCGTGCAAATCCATGGGAAGTTGGATTGCACGACCTCGTCCAAAAGCCCCAATGCCAACATACGGATCACCTTGCGTGTATCCCATCCTTCCATGCCCGGTGTGCCCGTTATGGGACAGCCGTTGGAACAGGTACCGCAGGTCAGACAAAGGTTGAGGTCAAATTGGTTAAGATACTCGCGAACATCGTCTTGAAGCTTGCGCGGTGTGAGGGCTTCCATTGGCGGGATCCTCCTCCTGTGCCATGGCTCATAGAGCCATCCTATGCGATCTCTTGCAAATGGCCATTAAAATTTCACCTACATTATGTATTCTAAACAAGTTGCCTTTTAACTGCAAGTGTGATTTTCCAAAGATCGACACTTTCTCGTGTAGCCCATCTTTCTCTCAAAAAAGTCGGTGTGCCCAAGACCCAAAGCCCCTTATTCATCTTTGCCGGGTGTGACGGAAATGCGCGATTTCTCTAGCTCATGAAATGCCGTCTTCGGCGCGAACCCAGAGAGCTCTGAAGCTGGAGAGCCACCGATGCCTTCGCAAGCCCCGATCAGTGCGGCACCCAATGCCCCCACCACATCGGGGTCTTGAGCAACAATCATGTCGCTGCCCACAGATTCGCTCAAAAGCCGGCACATGCAAGGGGTGTGGGCCACTCCGCCGGCAAACACCACAGGGGATTCTCCGCCCACTCGGCGCAGCATGGCCAGTGTGCGCCGAGCGACAGATCGATGCAGGGCCATGGCAATATTTTGAGGTTTTTCTCCGCGTGCCATTAAGGGCGTGGCTTCGGACTCGGCAAATACAGTGCACATGCTGTTAATTTCCACCTGTTTGTCCGCGTGCAAGGCAAATTCCCCAAAGGTATCCAAAGGAACCTGCAGCGATGTGGCCGTGAATTCCAGAAATTTTCCCGTTCCAGCGGCACATCGATCGTTCATTTCAAATTTGACCACCGCTCCTTGGGCAGACAAGGCAATGACCTTGGTGTCTTGCCCACCGATATCCAAGACGGTTCGAGCTTGCGGATACAGGTGATGCGCTCCGGACATCCGTCCCAATTGGCGAGGAGCCGCCGGCATTGTGTCAGTGGATCATAGGTCGTGGGGGTTTTCTCCCACGTCCAGCTCATTGACGACTCATCCAGCACAACCCGCTCAATGGAGCGGCTTCCTATGTCAATTCCGATGATACACATGATGAACGACGTCACCTATGCTGTCGGTAAAGGACAGCAACGCTGTGCCTGCCCTTTCATCTCCTCGACTTCAGGGGGCTTAGCGGATCATTTCCACAAAGGCCTCCACTCGCGTTTTCAATTGCTCCACATCTTCCATGCTGTAGTCCGTTTCAATGGACAGCATGGGCAACCCCGCTTTTTGAATGGCTTTTTCGACCTTAAAGCTTTCTATGGCGTAAGGTTGGCAAAACGACAGGCCATAGTGAATAACCCCCTTAACACTGCGCTCGCGGGCCATGTCCACAATGTGTTCCAGTCGCTCCGTATTGGGCGTAAAACAGGCGCAGTCGATTTTCATGTATCGATCCACGATGGCGTCCAGGATTTCTTCCACTGTGGTGCCGCTTTGGTCTACCAAGTGTCGCGTGTTGCGGGATCCAATGCACGATTCCTCCCCCACCACAACGGCCCCTGAGGATTCAATGATGTAAGGAAGTTTCCAGTTGGGAATGGCCATAGGCCATCCGGAGAGCATCACCCGGACGGCGCCGTCGGCAACACCCTCCCTTCGACGAACCTTGTCCTCCAGTTCGTCACAAATTTGCTCGACCTTTTGTGTAAAACGATCCGGATCGTCATAGAAACTCACTTGGTTGATGAGCAGCACATCGCGACCGGAGATGGGCACAGGATGCGCGGCTCACAAGCGGTTCAAGCGTTGGAGCGCCCGTCGGCGTCGGTTGATCAAGGCCACAGCTTTCCGTAAGTTTTCCGCCGTAATGGATCGGCCCGTGAGTTCTTCAACGGCTTGTTTAAAGCGAAGGACTTCCGATTTCCACAAGGCCCGGTCGGCGGCGCGTTTCATTTGCGGAATTTCCATGACATAGACGGGCGCATAGTCAGAAAAGATCTCATAGGCCTTTTTCTTGCCGTCACAGGTGGTTTCTCCCACCACCATGTCGCGGGATTCGATAAAAGGGCACAAGCGAGCCAGCTTGAAACCCACAAAAGATTTGATGAGGGCACACGTATTTCGCGGAAGAATCTTTTCCGCCGCCTCGGTGCCGGCTTCCGCCCCGGCGCACAGCCCGACCTGAATGGCGTCCGCGCCCCACACGATCTCTTCGGGAACAAACACACAAAAGGTTCCAACGACTTTACGCCCACTGGCGCGAGCCTCCTGAAGCTCTTGAATCCGCAGCCCGTGAATCTCCGAGAGGACAAAATCCAGGTATTCCATGCCTCGAAGTCGGCCCTGTTGGCTCATGTAGATGTCGCCATAGAATTTTCCCAAAACCTCTAAAAGGGAGGCATGGGCTTCCAGATCCAAGCTCAACCGTTCCCACATGGCCTCGTAACGTCCTGACATTGCTCTCCTCCATTAAGGGTCCCGACGTCTCATCCAGCTCCGCCATAAAGGACACCCCGTCTCGATCATTCGTATAAATGCCTTCGCCTGATATGCTTCGAAAAACCTGTCACCACACTCTGAAATCTCGGTAACTTTTATGGGATCTTCTGAAGAGCGACACATAGGAAGAACCCCCTTCTGCCCCATAATAGATCGGTCTTTTCTATAGCTTTGGTCCGAAGACTTCGTCCGAGAATGATTTCCTTGGCGTTCGTCCACTCCCATATTGCCCAGCAAAGGCCCTGTGCCCTTGCAGTCTGCCCATTCCATCTGACGCCCTCACAGCACCTTCTTCCCATGCTACGGGTTCGCTCCTTGACATGCCTCACCGAAACCAGCCCCTGCGGCTCCGATTCGCTCTCCCCCGCGTTGGTTTCTTTTGGAGGAAGCGGTTCTCGGCGTCCGTTTCGCGGAAGCCTCCCAAGTGGTCCGTTCTTCCCTCAAGGTTCGTTTTTCTCGGAGGAACCGGCTGCTGTCGGTCCGCACATTCGTGGAGGCGCGAAGGGGCTTCGCGCCGGGGAATGGCTTGGCGATCGCGCAGGAGCGCGTCCCTTCGATACTTGGGGGCACGCCGCTCCTACTGAGGGTGTTCTCAGACGGGCTCCGCGATGGAGTTATTCACTATCGATTTACGCTCGTTCCCTTCCACGAACTTCACGCTCAAGAAGCACTGGAAACGGACCTGCGCTGCCTGAGGCCCTTTGTGCCTTTGATGCACGGAGGTTTGAATCTTGCCGAAAAGGACGAACGCAAAATCTACGACAGTGATCTTCCTCAGTAGGCCAAAGAAAACCTCCTCACCGGCATGACCATTCTTTCCAGCCTCGTTTCCGAAGAAATACCAAGCGAATTGTTCACTGAAGGAGAGATATCATGATGGAGAATCGGCTGGGTACGAAATCATCAAAAAAGAAGGCTAAGATGAAGGCTTGCAGCAGGTTTTGCAACAGGGGAATGATCAAGAAGGCTCAGGAGGCGGTCTTGGATGTGCTGCTGTAGCGATCTGGCAAGTGCCCATCGAGTTCAGAAAAAAGCATTCCTTTCCTAGCATCCATAGCCATGTTGAAGTCCCTTTGCCGTTATGCGGTGCGCGTGGAAAGCCTTGAAGATTTTTTTCAGTTCCTCCAGCATTGCCTCGAATGATCCATGCCGCAATAATGGAGGAGCTTCGTGGGTTTTCTTTTCTTTAGCCTTCAGACCTCCGCGAACCTTCAAGCCCTCGATGGGCTGGCGCGCCTGGGAGGATTCGAACCCCCGACCCGCGGATTAGAAGTCCGCTGCTCTGTCCTCCTGAGCTACAGGCGCCCACACAGGCTTGTTGCTGAAAAGCCTTTCCAGCCGTATACGGTGCGCGCCTTACTTTACGTAAAGCCCCGACGGTGTCAATAGCCTTCCCAGGCGGAAGCTTCTGGCCTTTGTCCCGCTGCCCACACTGACCGGGGCCGAAATTCCTTTTCTTTTGCCATGAAAAGGAAATCTCGATAAAGGGGTGGGGGGGGCGTGCCTGCGCGCGCTTTGTTTTGGCCCTGTGGCCGTAAGGCGCCCTCAAGAAGGCGACGGTTTTTTGGAAAAAGGGCCTTAACACATACGGTCCATGGGATCGTGGGCAATCCAAAGCGTTTCCGCGAGGGGAAAGCATGAGTCGCAGTACAGCGTGGATGTGTTTGGGAGGGGGCGTGATTCTTTTCGGGCTTGGTGCGCAGCGCGTCTGGCACCACGGTGATTGGGCGCTTCTCATTTTGAGCGTTCTCATCGGGGCTTTCAGCATCTCGGCCCTCATGAAGCACAAACCCCGCAGATAGGCTTTCTCGAAGGGGTTCGGCACGGTCCGTGCTTGACGCCACGGCCTAAATCAACTACGGTTCACCCGCATTTTTTGGCCGCTTGTGCGCCTGTTTACCGTTAGAAGGGAAAGGACATCTATTTCTATGGAGGAACTCAGTCAGGTACTTCGAGAGCGCCTTGCCAAAGCAGAAGAAATGGAACGGCAAGGCATCTGCCTCTACCCCAATGGATATGTGGTGGAACACGTTATCGGCGCCATCGTGAACGATTTCGGTCACAAGAGTCAAGAAGAGCTGGAAGCCGAGCCTCCTTCGCGATTCCTTGTGGCCGGTCGGATCATGGCATTACGTTCGTTTGGCCGATCCATTTTCATGCACATTCAGGACGGATCCGGCCGCATTCAGGTTTACTGTCAGCAGAACACACTGGGCAAGGATGCTTACGCCTTGGTCAAGAAGTTCGATCTGGGGGACATTATTCGCGTTGGCGGTACCCTCTTTCGTACCAAAACCCAGGAATTGACGCTTCTGGCGCAGGACATCGCGCTTCTGACCAAGAACCTTCGTCCGCTTCCCGAAAAATACCACGGCCTCAAAGACGTGGAGACCCGTTACCGCCAGAGGTACGTGGATCTCATCGTGAATCCTTCAGTGCGAGGCACCTTTGTTAAAAGGACGCAGATCATTCAAGCCGCGCGGTATTTTCTTTCCAGCCGGGGATTTCTGGAAGTGGAAACGCCCATGATGCAGATCATCCCCGGAGGAGCCACGGCGAAACCTTTCAAGACCTTTCACAACGCTTTGGGCATCGACCTTTATCTTCGCATTGCCCCAGAGCTGTATCTCAAAAGGCTTCTGGTGGGCGGCTTTGAACGTGTCTTTGAACTGAACCGCAACTTTCGAAACGAGGGCATTTCCACGCAGCACAATCCTGAATTCACCATGTTGGAATTCTACCAAGCCTATGCCACCTATGAGGACCTGATGGCCTTCACCGAGGAGCTCTTTGCCCATGTGGCCCGAGCCGTCAACGGCGGAAGCCTGCAGGTCACGTATCAGGGAGTTTCCATTGACCTGACACCTCCATGGCGCCGCTATCGTCTTTCGGAAGCCTTGACCGAAATCGGGCGAATGCCGCCGGAAATAGTCCATGATCCCGAAGCCGCCGCCCGAGTGGCCCGTTCACTGGGGCTGCCCGTGGAGAAATACGAAGGCCATGGCAAACTTCTCACAAAGATTTTTGACCTGGTGGTGGAACCTAAACTGGTTCAGCCGACCTTCATCACCCACTACCCCCTTGAAGTGTCTCCTCTGTCTCGAAAAAACGATCTCGAACCGCATTTGACCGACCGCTTTGAACTCTTCATCGCAGGACGCGAGATGGCCAATGCCTTTTCGGAACTGAACGACCCTCGGGAGCAGAGGGAAAGGTTTCGCCGCCAGGTGGAAGCGCGGGAAGCCGGGGATGAAGAAGCGCATTTGATGGATGAAGATTACATTCGAGCCCTTGAATACGGGATGCCTCCAGCGGCCGGGGAAGGGATCGGCATCGACCGCATGGTCATGCTTTTTACCGACTCGCCGAGCATTCGCGATGTGATCCTGTTTCCGCATCTTCGTCCTGAAAAGAAACCATAGCGGAGCCCCTATGCAGTTTGAGCTTTTTGTCAGTCTCCGCTATCTGCTGGCCAAAAGAAGGCATGCCTTCATCTCCCTCATCACCATGATTTCTGTGGCCGGCGTGGCCGTAGGCGTCATGGCTTTGATCGTGGTTTTGGCCGTTATGAACGGTTTTCAGCATGATCTGAGGGACCGCATTTTGGGGGTCACATCCCATGCCGTCATCGGCCATTTTCAAGGCACCTTTGGTGGCTACGCGCACTTGGTGCAAGAAATTGAGGGTAAAGACGGTGTGGAGGCGGCAACGCCCTTTGTGCTCACCCAAGTCATGATGAATTCCGGCAAATCCATCTCCGGGGCCATTTTGCGCGGCATCGACCCGAAGACGGCCCCCAAGGTGACGCGGTTGGAACAAAGCCTTCTTCAAGGAACTCTCGCCTCCCTTCTCGCTCCTCGTGAAGAAGCCTCTCCCATGGAGCGTTCTGCGCCGGGCATCATTATTGGTGTCGAATTGGCGGCGCGTTTGGGCGTTCAAATCGATGACTACGTTACCCTGATTACCCCCACCGGTCAGACCACACCCGCGGGACGCGTGCCTAAGAGTCAGCTTTTTCGAGTTGTTGGACTCTTCAAGTCGGGCATGTATGAATACGACAACACTTTGGCCTACGTCCATTTGAGGGATGCCCAGAAACTGCTTGGTATCGGCGATGCCGTGAACGGCATTGAAGTGAAGGTGAAAGATATCTATATGGCGGCCAACGTGTCGGATCGGCTTCAAAAAAAGCTGGGCTATCCCTATTGGGTTCGAGACTGGATGCAGATGAACCACAATCTGTTTTCGGCACTCAAGCTGGAAAAGGTCGTCATGTTTATCATTCTCACTTTGATCATTCTGGTGGCGGCTTTTAACATTGTGAGTTCTTTGATCATGATGGTCATGGAAAAAACCAAGGACATCGCCATTCTCAAGGCCATGGGCGCCACCACGCAGAAAGTGCGTCGCATCTTTGTGCTGGAAGGCTTGCTGATCGGTGTTGTGGGCACAGTCCTGGGGCTTGTGGGCGGCTTTACCCTGTGCGAACTGCTCAAGCGCTATCAATTCATTGAACTGCCCCGGGACGTCTATTACATTTCCACCCTACCGGTGCGCATTGAACCTCTGGACGTGGTCCTCATTGCCTGCGCGGCCGTGGCGATTTGCCTTGTGTCGACTTTTTATCCATCAAAGCAGGCCGCCAAACTCCATCCTGCAGAGGCGCTGCGCTATGAATGAGCGATCGCAGGGGGTGCAGATTCATGCCGTGGGCATTACCAAGGTGTTCAACAACGGGCCGCAGCGGGTGGAGCTTTTTCGCGACTTGGAATTGACGGTCGCTCGAGGCGAGATGGTGGCCGTTGTGGGCGCCTCCGGCGTGGGCAAATCCACCCTGCTGCACATTCTCGGCACCTTGGATCGGCCCACGGCCGGCAAGGTGCTTTTCGGAGGCAACGACGTGTTCCTGTGGCCGGAGGACACGCTGGCTGAATTCCGTAATCGCCACATCGGGTTTGTGTTTCAGTTTCATTACTTGCTTCCGGAATTCACGGCACTGGAAAACGTCATGATGCCCGGAATGATCGCGGGCCTTTCCAAGAAAGCCGTTCGAGCGCAAGCGGAAGACCTTTTGGATAAACTGCAACTGAGCCATCGTCGACACCACAGACCCGCTGAACTGTCGGGGGGCGAACAGCAGCGCGTGGCCATTGCTCGAGCCCTGGTGCTTGGGCCGTCGCTGTTGCTGGCGGATGAGCCGACGGGAAATCTGGACACGAAGACAGCCCGGCGGTTTCATGAGTTGCTGGTCGCTTTGAACGAAGACATGGGCCTCACCATGGTCGTAGTGACCCACAACCAGGAATTGGCCGCCATCATGCACCGCACGTTGCAACTTTCGGACGGGCAACTGCGTCCCTTAGGGGTTGTTCACTGAGGATGAGAACGGGCAAGGGCTTTTGTCGAACACCCATGAGGAGAGTCAGGATGGTCAAAAAGCTCGGGAGTGCTTTGGGAGTTCTGCTGCTGTGGGCTTGGAGCGTGCAGGGACAGCAAACGGCAGCGCCTGAGCCCGCGCTGGTTGTCGTCGCCCCTTTTGCCGTTCACACGGCCCAGCCTCAACCTCAATTGAGCCTCGGCGTTCAGGAATTGCTCGCCCAAAACCTGCTGAACCTGGGTGTGGACCTCGTGCCGCTGCCGGATGTGCGGCGCGCGGCAGGGAATCAACCCGTGACGAACGAAACGCAAGCCCTGGACCTCGCACGGCGCCTCAAAGCCCGCTACGTCATCTGGGGAAGCCTCACCCAGCTGGGTGACAAGGCCAGTCTCGACGGGCGACTTGTGGACGCGCAAGGGCCGGGAGCCCCGCGAGTGCTTTTTGCGGAGGGGGATTTGGCCAACCTTGTGGATGCTGCCCAACAAATGGCGCAACAGGTGACCGTCCACGTGCTAGCCAAGGCGGTGGTGGCGGAAGTGGCTGTGCGGGGCACGGAAAGAATCGAGCCCGACGCGGTTTTGGTGCAGGTCAAGACAAAGAAAGGGGAACTCCTTAGCAACGAAACCTTGCAGGAAGACATCCGCAGCATTTACAAGATGGGTTTTTTTGAGACCGTAGCCGCCGATGTCACAGATACGGACAAGGGAAAACAAGTGACCTTCGTGGTGCGGGAAAAACCATCGGTGGTGGACGTCAAAATTGAAGGTAACGACAAGATCAAAGACAAGGATATTCTTGCGGCTATTTCCACAAAACCCTTCACGGTGCTGCGCATGAATGTCGTCAACGACGATGTCAACCGCATCGTTAAGCTTTACCATCAGAAGGCCTTTTTCAACGCGGAAATCTCCCCGTCCATCGATTTTCCACAGGATCCTCGAAAAGCTGTGGTGACCTTTCGCATCAAAGAAGGCAAAAAGATCTACGTCAAACGTGTGGATTTTACGGGCAATCAGCATTTTTCGGATCGCAAGCTACGAGGAGTCATGGAAACCAAGTCCCGCGGATTGTTTTCCTGGTTTTCAGACAAAGGAGTTCTGGATCGAGAAGTGCTGGATACCGATCTGGACCGCGTGACCGCGTTTTACCACGATCACGGCTTCATGGATGCGCGAGCGGGCTCCCCTTCAGTGGAAAAGAAAGAAGACGGTTTTCATGTGATCATCCCCGTGGTGGAAGGCGAACGCTATCGGGTATCGTCCATACAGGTTCAGGGGGATTTCCTGGAAACCACCCGCAACGTGGCCGAAAAGCTGGAACTTAAGGAAAAACAGTATTTCAGCCGTGAAAAGCTCCGCAAAGACTTGGACACCCTCACGAAACACCTCATGGATGCGGGATACGCCTACGCGGAGGTGGACCCTGTGGTGACCAAGAACGCCGAAAACCATACCAGTGCCGTGGTCTATCAGTTGCGCAAGGGACCCATGGTCCATATCGAAAAGATCACCATCACGGGGAACACGCAAACACGGGATAACGTGATTCGCCGTCAAATTCAGCTGGCCGAAGGCGACCGCTTCAGCGCTTCAGCTATGGAACGCAGTCAGCTAAACCTTCGGCGCATAGACTACTTTGAAGAGGTGGACATTCAAAGTTCCCAGGGCTCCAGCCCGGAAGCCATGAAACTTAACGTCAAGGTCAAAGAAAAACCGACAGGAATGCTCAGCGTGGGAGGCGGCTATTCGTCGGAAGACGGGTTTTTTGTGGGAGGCAACGTCTTGCAGCGAAACCTCTTCGGCCGCGGCCAATACCTGGCCCTTAAGGCCCATCTGGGCAGCGAGACATCACGGTACTCGCTGAGTTTCACCGAACCGTGGTTGTTTGACACGCCCCTTTCTGCCGGCTTCGACATCTACGATTGGTATCGGGAATACAACGATTTCAATAAGGACGCCACGGGCGGAAAGCTTCGAATCAGCCATCCTTTTGGCACGTGGAGCCGCTGGCATTTGGCGTATGTTTTTGAAAACGCCAAGGTCTCCAACGTGGATGAAGACGCTGCGCTCATCATCAAAGACCAGGAAGGCCGCCAGATCAAGAGCAGCCTCATGGCGTCCATCGAACGGGACAGCACCGACCATCCGTTCCTGCCCACCCGCGGATCAACGGCCACCGTTGCGGTGGAATATTCCATTCCTTACCTGGGAAGCGATTCGGATTTCGTGAGCGTCGTTGCCGGAGTCGGCCGGTATGTGCCTCTATGGTGGAAGTTTCTGGGGTTCGCTCATGTTAAGGGTGGCTACATCTTTGAGCTGGACGCCGACAAGCCCGTTCCCATCTATGAACGCTTTTTCCTGGGCGGCATCAATTCCATTCGCGCCTTTCATTGGGGCGACGTGGGACCCAAGGATCCCAAGACGGGCGACAGCATCGGCGGCATCAAATTCGGCCAGGTGAACGTGGAACTGCTCTTTCCTCTGGCCGAAAAGATCGGCATGCGCGGCGTGCTCTTCTTTGATGCCGGCAACGCCTTTGACGACGGCGAGGATTTTCGCTTGGGGGATTTTCGAACGGCGGCCGGCGCCGGTGTGCGCTGGAATTCTCCCATGGGACCGCTGCGCATCGAATGGGGCTACAACTTGGATCGAAAGCCCGGCGAAGATTCCAGCAATTGGCAATTTTCCATGGGCGCCTTTTTCTAACGGCATGTGCGCGTTCCGCAAACCCTAACATGTATTCCAAGGAGGTTGAAAACAGTGATGAAGCATCGTCTGTTGACCATCGTTGCGTGCTTGGTGGGCCTTTGTGTGTGGAGTGCACCTTCCCATGGAGCCAATCTCAAGATCGGATACTTTGATCTTCAAGCCGTGTTGGACCGCTCCCAGTGGGGCCAGGAAGTCAAGAAGGAATTCAACAGTAAGAAATCACAGCTGGAAGCTGAAGTGCAAGCCAAGGCCAAAGAATTTCAGGAATCTCGTGAATCTTATGAAAAACAGCTGAAGATGATGGATGAGAAATCCAAGAAGCAAAAAGCTGAAGAGCTGCGACAGATGCAGGTGGAAGGCGAAAAGCTTCTCATGCAAAGCAATGCAGAACTCAACAAATTGTCGCAGCAGTTGAGCAAACCCCTGATCGACAAGGTCATGGACATCGTGCAGACCATCGGCAAAAACGAAAAATATGATTTTATCTTCGAAGCCCAGAAAGCCGGTTTGGTGTACGCCGACGAAAAGACGGACTTGACCCAGACCATCATCAAAGAACTGGACAAGGTCAAACGCTAATACTTGTGGAAAGGCCGTGCTGCGTGGAAAAGAAGTGTTATCGCCTTTCGGAACTTGCCCAATTGCTGGATGTGCCTTGGAAGGGAGATCCAAATCTGGTCATTGACGGGGTCGGGCCTTTGGAAACGGCAGGTCCCACCCAGCTGACTTTTTTGGCCAATCCCAAGTACAAGGCGAAACTGCAAGGGTGCCGCGCGGCGGCGGTCATCGTGGATCCAAGCCTTGAAGATGTGGGACGGCCTGTTTTGGTCTCTTCGAACCCCTATTGGACCATGGCCAAGGCCTCCCAGCTTTTTTATTCGCCTCCGGCGCTGAATCCCGGCATTCACGCCAGCGCTCTGGTTTCCCCTGAGGCGTTTGTCGCTGAGGATGCTTCTGTGGGCCCTTGGGTACACGTGGGTTCCGGCTCGTCCATTGGATCCGGCACCCGCCTTTACGGGCATGTGTATGTGGGGGCCGGAGTGACCATCGGCCGACAGTGTCTGATCTATCCGCATGTGACCATTCTGGACGGATGTCGGCTGGGAGACCGCGTGATCATCCATTCGGGAACGGTCATCGGAAGCGACGGTTTTGGATTTGCCCAGGACGCCGAAGGTCGTTCCACAAAGATTCCTCAAACGGGCATTGTCCAGATCGACGACGATGTGGAAATCGGTGCCAATTGCGCCATCGACCGAGCTACCTTCGGGCGAACCTGGATTCAAGAAGGGGTCAAAATCGACAACCTGGTCCAGATCGCTCACAATGTGACCATCGGTCGCCACAGCATTCTCGTGGCGCAAGTGGGCATTGCCGGCAGCGTCACTTTGGGAAACCACGTGGTGCTGGGAGGCCAGGCGGGGATCGCGGGACATGTAACAGTGGGAGACCGGGTGCGGATCGGCGCCAAGTCCGCCATTTCTCATTCGGTGGAACCCGGCCAGGACCTGCTGGGCATTCCCGCCATGCCTCACAGGCAGTGGTTACGCCACTACGCCGCTTGGCTCAGGCTTCCACGATGGCAGCAGGAATTGGCAGCCCTAAGAGACCGTGTGCGCTTTTTGGAAGAAGCCTTGGGCCAAAACCGAAACCGGCGCGAGGACACGAGCCATGGAGATGAATGCTGAAGAAATCCTCAGGAAACTGCCGCATCGCTACCCTTTTCTCCTGGTGGATCGCATTCTGGAAATGGGCGAGGAAGAAATCACAGGGTTGAAAAACGTCACCCTGAATGAGCCCTTTTTTCAAGGCCACTTTCCGGGCCATCCCGTCATGCCCGGCGTGCTCATCATGGAGGCTCTGGCCCAAACGGGAGGTGTTCTCGCCTTCGCTCTCCGTGAAACAGATTCTCATGGCGTGGTGTATTTTATGGGCATGGACAAAGTACGTTTTCGCCGCCCTGTGCGTCCCGGCGACCAGCTCATCCTGAAATTGAAGCTTTTGCGGCGCAAAGGACCTGTCTTCAAAATGAAGGGAGAAGCTTACGTGGGAAATGAACTGGCCGCTGAAGGCGAACTGCTGGCTACCATCGAACCCTAACAACTTGAAGGAGGACGAAATCTTCTCATGGACATTCATGCGACGGCCATTGTCGATCCCAAAGCGGAACTGGCCGACGATGTGGTCATCGGTCCCTACGCCGTCATTGGTCCTCACGTGCGCATCGGCTCGGGAACATCCATCGGGGCTCACACGGTGATCGACGGTTGGACCGAGATCGGCGCTTATAACCGCATCAGTTCCTTCGTCTCCATTGGCTTTCCGCCCCAGGATCTGAAATACAAAGGCGGCCCTACCCGGCTCATCATTGGGAATGGGAACACTATTCGAGAATACGCCACCATTCATCGAGGCACAGAACACGGCGGAGGAGTCACACGGATCGGCGATCACAATCTGATCATGGCCTATGTGCACGTGGCCCACGATTGCATTTTGCATAATCGCGTGATCATGGCCAACGCGGCCATGCTGGCGGGACATGTGGTCATCGAGGACGATGCGGTCATTGGGGGCCTTGCGGCCATTCATCAATTCACTCGCATCGGCACCCATGCCTATATTGGAGCGAAAGCCGGCATTAAGAAGGACATTCCTCCTTATATGCTCGCCACCGGATACCCCGCAAAACTCTATGGACCCAACCTTGTGGGCCTGAAAAGAAAGGGTTTTTCCACGGAAGCCATTCAGGGACTCAAAAAGGCTTATCGAGTCATTTTTCGCAGTGGGCAGACCTTGTCGGAGGCGCTGCAGGAAGTGCGCCGGGAGGTGAGGGACGTGGCGGAGGTGGAAAACCTGGTGCGGTTCATTGAGGGCACACAGAGGGGCATCACGCGCTGAAGCGCTCAGTCATGCACCACACATAACTGTCTCGAGAGATTCCTCGCACCATGGTGAACGACACTTTGATCGGACTCATTGCCGGGGGCGGACAATTTCCACTCCTTTTTGCTGAAGGCGCCAAGGACGCCGGCTACACCGTGGTGGCCGTGGGCTTTGACGGGGAAACGGATCCGGCCCTGGCCGCCCATGTGCACGCCTTTCACCTGCTCAAGCTCGGACAACTCAACAAGCTCATTCGCATCTTTCAAAAGGCCGGGATCAAGCGGGTGGCCATGGCCGGGTCCATTAACAAGACACGCCTTTACGCCAGGATTCGACCGGACTGGAGGGCGTTTCGGCTTTTGGCGTCCCTGCGCAACAAGAAAGACGATCATCTGCTGCGGTCTCTGGCCGGGGAGCTGGAGAAGGAGGGCATTCGCGTCGAACCTTCCACGCTGTTTTTGCCCGGGCTTCTCGCACCCGAAGGCCTCTTGACCCGACGGCATCTCAATGCCCGTGAAGAGCGCGACGTCTTCTTTGGCTGGGAGATGGCCAAGGCCGTCGGCCATCTGGACATCGGCCAGTGCCTGGTGGTTAAGGACCAGGCGGTGCTTGCGGTGGAAGGCATGGACGGAACGGATGAAACCATCGTGCGAGGGGGCCGTCTGTGTCGTGAAGGAGCGGTCATCATCAAAGTGAGCAAGCCGATCCAGGATTTGCGCTTTGATATTCCGGCGGTGGGATTGCAGACCATCGAAACCATGCGCATGGTCAAGGCCCGTGTTCTCGTGGTAGAAGCTGGCAAGACCCTGATCTTTGATCG
The DNA here is from genome assembly GCF_052743555.1 of Desulfosoma sp. Classification (NCBI taxonomy): domain Bacteria; kingdom Pseudomonadati; phylum Thermodesulfobacteriota; class Syntrophobacteria; order Syntrophobacterales; family Syntrophobacteraceae; genus Desulfosoma; species Desulfosoma sp. The sequence goes on along the minus strand of NZ_JBRAHS010000012.1, from coordinate 99,477 downwards.
CGACAAGGTCGTGGAAACAGCCGATCGCTATGGCATGACCATCGTAGCCATGGCTGACCCTTCATCCGGGACCGAAGCCAAGCGTCTTCTGGACACATCACCCCCGTCCACTAAGGCTGAAACCTTTTCACCGCCCAGGCCTGTCGCCGTCATTCGCACGGCCGAACCCGGGAATTTGCGCACCGCGGTGGTGGGCGTGGGGTACCTCGGCACTTTTCATGCCGAAAAATATGCCCGCCTCAAGGAAGCCCACCTCGTGGGTGTGGTGGACATTGATCCGGCTCGGGCTGAGGTGCTGGCACGGCGGCTGAGCTGTTCGGCTTATACGGACCATCGACACCTTTTGGGCAGGGTGGATGCGGTCAGCGTCGTGACACCGACTCAGCACCATTTTGCCATCGCTCGAGATTTCATTGAAGCCGGCGTCCATGTGCTGGTGGAAAAACCCATGACGAAATCCCTGGAGGAAGCCCAGGAGCTGGTGCGGCTGGCGGAAATCAAGGGCGTGGTTTTGCAGGTAGGACACCTGGAACGATTCAATCCCGCCTTTAAGGCGGTGGAACCTTTTGTCAGCAACCCTCTCTTTCTTGAAGCCCACCGCTTGGCTCTTTTCAACGAGCGCGGCCTGGAAGTGGACGTCATCTTGGATCTCATGATCCATGATCTAGACATGGCGCTGCATTTGGTGCGTTCCCCGGTGGCAAACTTTTCGGCTTCCGGCGTTCCGGTGCTCACGCCGCTTCCGGACATAGCCAATGTGCGCCTGGAATTTTGCAACGGCGCTGTGGCTAATCTGACGGCCAGCCGAATTTCCATGAAAAACATGAGGCGCCTGCGCATTTTTCAGGAAAACCGATACCTGGTGGCAGACTTCGGCAGACGCCGGGCCTATTCCTTTTTGAAAGAAGATGAGGTGGATGAGAGGGGCTATCCGGAAATCACTACGGAAGAACTGGAAGTGGACAACAGGGATCCTTTAGAAGAGGAAATTCGATCATTTCTTGAAGCCGTGCGAATCGGTACCTCTCCCGTTGTCAACGGCCGCCAAGGAATGGAAGCCGTGCGAATGGCCTTGGCCATTTCCCAAGAGATTCATGCCCGCATGAAGACATCACGGGCTAAGGGCGGGTAATGAAAAGGCTGAGGATTTTAGTCAGTGCCGGAGAAGCCTCTGGGGACTTGCACGGTTCGCGTCTGGTGACGGCGCTTCGCACAAGAAATCCCTGGGTGCACGTCGACGCCATGGGTGGACCCCAGTTGAGGGCGGCTGGCGCCCATCTGCTGGTGGACTACCGTGATTTGGCCCTCATCGGTGTCCGGGAAGTCTTTTCCAAGATGCGGCTCTTCTATCGGGCCTTGAGGGACCTTCGTCGGTACCTGCAGCGGCAACGTCCGCATTTGGTGATTCTCATCGATTTTCCCGATTTCAACTTCCTTCTGGGGCGCATGGCGCGATCCCTGGGCCTGAAGGTTTTTTACTACATCAGCCCTCAAGTGTGGGCATGGAGGTCCGGACGGATTCGCTCCCTCAAGCGCTTTGTCGATGCCATGGCGGTCATCTTGCCTTTTGAAGAAGCGTTTTATGAACAACGGGGTATGACCGTGCGCTTTGTGGGCCATCCATTGGTGGATGAAGTTTGTGGTGTGGAAGATGCCGCCACCTGCCGACGTTTTTTGGGTGTGCACCAAGAACCCGTGATCTGCCTTCTGCCCGGAAGCCGATCTGGCGAAATCAAGACCTTTTTGCCGATCCTTGTCAAGGCGGCCGAGCGGGTTCGGCAGGACTTTCCTTCGGCCGAGGTGGTTCTTCCAGTGGCGCCGGGGTTGGACCGCCACAACGTCTCGGCCATGCTGAAGGGCAGTTCGACGCCGGTGCGATGCGTTTTTCAGGACACCTATCGTGCCATTCGCGCATCCCAGGTGGCGCTGGCCGTTTCGGGAACGGTCACCCTGGAAGCGGCCCTTCTGGGCACGCCCTTGGTGGTCGTTTACAAGGTTTCCACCGTGGAATATCATGTGGCTCGGCACATCCTTCGAGTGCCATACATTGCGCTGCCGAATCTCATTGTCGGGCGCCGCGTCTGTCCAGAACTTTTGCAGCATGAAGCGGAACCGGAACGCCTTGCCCAGGAAGCGATGCTCTTGTTGAAACATCCGGAACGCGCCGCCGAGCAGCGCCATTGGTTTGGACGTCTTGCCGACATGCTGGGAAAACCCGGCGCGGCGCAACGCGCGGCATCCATGGCCCTGGACTTATGCTGAAACAGGATTCTGCGACCCGTATTGCCGTCCGTCGTTTGTTCAGCCTGCTACGGCCTCACTGGCGTCGCCTGAGCTTGGCCGCCCTCTGCATGCTCATGGTCTCCGGCGCCACCGGCCTGACGGCCTACCTCATCAAGCCGGCCATGGACGAAATTTTTATCAAAAAAGATACGTTCATGCTGAGTTTGTTGCCCGGGGTGTTTCTTTTGGTTTCACTGGTCAAGGCGATCAGCGACTGGGGAAGCACGTATTTTCTGCAGTCTGTCGGCCTGCGCGTCGTGGCGGGATTGCGGCAGGAACTCTTTGATCACGTTCACGGCCTGTCCCTGTCCTTTTTCGACAAGTCCAGCACCGGCACCCTCATGAGCCGCATCACCAATGACATTAAAGAAATTCAGGTGGCCGTGCATCAGGCGGTCAGCGGCATGATTCGAGACACCGTGACCATTATCGGGCTAATTTTCGTGGTGTTTTATCAAAACTGGAAACTGGCCAGCATCGCCGTGGCGGTGCTTCCGCTGGCCTTTTTCCCTTTGGTTCACTTCGGCAAGAAACTGCGGACGCTGGCCCGCCGAGGTCAGGAAAAAACGGCGCATCTCAGTGTGGTGCTGCACGAGTCCTTTACGGGCGTGCGCATCGTCAAGGCTTTCGGCATGGAAGATCACGAAAAGAAGCGGTTCGCTCGACAAAACCTATCGGTGCTGGAAAATCAGCTCAAAGCCTTGCGGATCGATGCCCTTTCCAGCCCGTTGATGGAATTCATTGGGGCCATCGGCATCTCCACGATCATCGCCTACGGCGGATACCAAGTGGTCCGGGGAACCTCCACGCCGGGCACCTTCTTCTCCTTTCTCGGTGCGCTTATCATGCTTTACAAGCCGGTCAAGAGCCTGAACAAACTCAACAGCACCCTGCAAAAAGGTATCGCCTCTATTTTGCGTGTGCAGGAGGTGCTCTCGCAAAAAAGCGACATCGTGGATCGTCCCGGGGCCGTGGAACTGGCTCGAGTGCGAGGGGCCGTGGAATTTCGCCACGTCTCTTTCGCCTACGACTCCGTGCCCGTTCTTCAAAACATCTGCCTCAAGGTCAACCCTGGGGAAGTGGTGGCTCTGGTGGGCAGTAGCGGCGGCGGCAAGACCACGCTTGTTCATCTCATACCCCGCTTCTACGATGTGACGCAAGGAGCCATCCTCATCGATGGCATGGACGTTCGGGACGTGACCGTGCGATCCTTGAGGCGCCATATCGCCATGGTCACGCAGCACAGCTTCCTTTTTAATGACACAGTACGCAACAACATTGCCTACGGCGACCCTTCTAAAACGGAGGAGGACCTCATCGCCGCGGCCAAAGCCGCCTATGCCTACGATTTTATTTGTCGATTGCCCCAAGGGTTTGACACCGTGGTCGGGGAGCAAGGCGTGATGCTGTCCGGAGGGCAAAGGCAGAGGATCTGCATCGCTCGAGCCCTGCTCAAGGACGCTCCCATTCTCATTCTGGACGAAGCCACTTCCGCCCTGGATAGTGAAGCGGAACTGGAAGTTCAGAAAGCTCTGGAAAACCTCATGCAGGGCCGCACCACCTTCGTCATCGCGCACAGGCTGTCCACGGTCAAGATCGCCCATCGCATCCTTGTGTTGAGTCACGGGCGTATCATCGAGGAAGGCTCGCACCACAGCCTGATGGAACGCCGTGGGGAATATCGACGACTCTACGACATTCAGTTCCAGCACGCCGAGTAAAACACCACCTACAGAGGCCTTGTATGGAATCATGGCGCTTTGTCTATAACGTGGCGCTGAGCACCTCGTGGCCCCTGCTGTGGCTCTATTACCGTCTCCGTCAGGCCGCGTCCGGTAAGTACGCCTCGTCGTATAGGTTTCGGCTCGGGCTTTGGCTTCCGCCACGCCTAGGGACGGTATGCTCTCCTGTTTGGATTCATGCCCTTTCGGTGGGCGAAGTCCTTTCCGCCGTGCCCCTGGTGCACCAGCTTCGAGTCACGCACCCTCAGCAGGCCTTGGTCTTTTCGGTGGCCACGGAAAAGGGCTTTGCCGTGGCGCAAAAGGAAATAGGCCCTTTTGTGACGACCGTGTTCTATCTTCCCCACGATCATCTCTGGAATATGACCCGATTCGTCCGCCACGTGCGCCCGGCTGCCTTCATTCTTGTGGAGACGGATCTATGGCCTAATCTGCTTTGGACCCTCAAAAAAAGGCATGTGCCGGTCCTCATGGTCAATGCGCGGCTCTCCTTGCGATCCTTTTCCCGCCTCCAGCGCTTTCGGCCGCTCAGCCGTCGGCTTTTGGCATCTGTGGATCGAATCTATGTGCAGTCCAAAGAAGACGCGCGTCGATTCGCCGCACTCGGCGTGCCATGGCCGCGTCTGCGTGTGGCCGGAAACCTGAAATTCGATCTTGCCCTGTTTCAAAAACGCAAATATTCCCAAAGAGCCCTCACCCCGGCCTTGGTGCTCAAGGACCGCCGACCCCTCTGGATCGCAGGCAGCACCCACGATGGCGAGGAAGCCACGGTGCTCAAGGCGCACAAAAGCCTTTTGCGACGTCATCCCAGGGCTCTTCTGGTGCTTGCGCCGCGCCATGTGGAAAGAGGCCCTCGCCTGGCGGCTCTTTGCGAGGCTTTGGGTTTACGTTGGGCTATGAGAAGCCGCGGTGACGGGGTCAATGCCGCACAGGTCCTTATTCTGGATTCCATCGGGGAACTGGCTGCCCTGTATCCTCTGGCGCAAGGTGCTTTTATCGGTGGAAGTCTGGTTCCTTTTGGAGGACACAATCCTCTGGAAGCCGCCGTACATGGTGTGCCCTGCTGTTGGGGACCGTATCTTGACAATTTCCGAGAGATCGAGAGCTTTCTCCTTGGTGAAAGGTGCGGGCGCCGTGTCACGCATGAAAAGGACATGCTGTCTTTTCTCCTGGAAGTGCTGGACGATCGCGTGTGGCCTTTGAACCAGCGGACCTTCTTCGCTCAACGCGTGTGTGACCAGGCCGGAGCGGCCGTCGTGATCGCTCAGGATGTCATGGCGCTTGCCGCCGACGGCCTCGCCGCCGTTGACTTGAAAAAGCCCGTGTGCTAAGAAGCGGTGGCAATTGAAAGGGATGGCCGCAGCACACGGAGGCGCTTTGGAATTCGGTGGCCGAAGTCGAGCAGGATTTCATCGTTCCCAATAGATTAGGTTTTCATGCGCGGGTTGCAGCCAAGATCGTAAAGGTGGCCACCCAGTTCCAAGCCGACGTGTTGATCGTCAAGGATCATACGGTCGTGAATGGGAAGAGCATTCTTGACATTCTGAGCTTGGAATGCCCCAGGGGAACCAGGGTTAAGATCATTTCTCGAGGCGACGACGCTGAAGAGGCGCTTCGAGCGCTGGCGCATCTGTTCCAGTGTAACTTAGGGGAAACATAGCATTTCATCCAATTCCCGCGGGACGGCCCATGCGTTTGACCGAGACGACCGAAGGCCGAGGCACGCTCGCGCAGCCTCAGCGGTCCGGTCGGTTTTTTGTTGTTTATGGGCGACCCAGGAGCTGAGGTGGTAAGGATTCAGGCACCGGTATGGACAAAGAACCCATCCATTTGAAGGGGTTTGGGGTCAATCAGGGAATTGCCATCGGCAAGGCCTTCCTTGCCGAAGAAGACCACATTTCCCTTCCCCTTCATACCCTGAGTGGCGACGAAGAAGTGGAACAGGAGTGCCTTTTGTTTCAAGAAGCCGTCGCCAAGGTGGAACAGGACCTTGAAAAAACAAAGCGCTCCATCCACGCCGAGTTCATGGATCATGCGCACATTTTGGACGCGCATCAGCTGATTCTGCGGGATCCTTTTTTCTATGACCAGACCCTGGAAACCATTCGCAAGGAACGCCTCAATGCCATGCTGGCCTTGAAGCGGTCCATTCGGAAAATTTCCGACCTCTTTTCGGCCATGGACGATGATTATTTAAAAGGCCGCGTGGCCGATGTGAAGAGCCTGGCAGACCGCGTGCTGCGTCACCTGGCGGGGCAAAAAGCCTCGAGTTTCGATGAGATTCGAGAGCGGGTGGTGATCGTGGCTCGGGATATTTCGCCCGCGGACGCCATACGCATTCAATTGGAAAAGACATTGGGATTCATCACCGACACCGGGGGCCGCACCTCACATACGGCAATCATTGCTCGAGCTCTGGGCATCCCGGCCGTTGTGGGCGCCGAAAGGGCCACAAAAACCATACGCACCGGTGATCTCGTTATTGTGGATGGTGCTAGCGGGCGCATTATCGTCCATCCCACCGATGAGCAAATCGCTTTCTATTACGAACTCCAGGATGCTCTGGAGATTTACCTCAAAGACATCACACGCAAGGCGCATCTTCCAGCCGTGACTCTGGACGGCCGAAAGATTCGCGTGGAAGCGAATATCGAATTGGTGGAAGAAGTGGTGGCCGCCAAGGATCACGGGGCCGAGGCCATCGGGCTTTATCGAACGGAATTCGCGTACTTGAATCGGGAGCGTCCACCCGATGAGGAAGAGCTCTATGTGGAATATAAAGAACTCGCCGAACTGATGGCGCCGGCCTTCGTGACCATTCGCAGCCTGGACCTGGGAGCGGAAAAGCTGGGCGTGTGGATGCCGCCCATTGAACAGGAAAACCCGGCGCTGGGTCTGCGAGGCATTCGCCTGTGCCTGCGGCACAAGGAATTTTTTAAGACACAGCTTCGAGCCATTCTGAGGGCGGGAGCTGTGGCGCGAAATATTCGCCTGATGTTTCCTCTGGTTTCCGGCATGGGCGAGCTGCTTCAGGCAAAAGCCGTTTTGGAGGAGGCCAAAAAGGAATTACGCCGGCGAGGAACGGCCTTTGACGAGGCCATGGCCTTTGGGGTGATGATCGAGGTACCGTCCGCCGTAGCGGTGGCGGACATTCTCGCTCGAGAAGTCGACTTTTTCAGTATCGGCACCAATGACCTCATTCAATATGCTCTGGGCATCGATCGCGTCAATCCTCATGTGGCCCACCTTTACGACCCGCTGCACCCGGCGGTGCTACGGTTCATTGGAAACGTGGTGAGAACGGCCCACAATGCCGGGATTCCCGTAACCATCTGTGGAGAAATGGCGGGAGAGCCCCTGTACGTCCCTCTGCTTTTGGGGTTTGAGCTGGATTGCCTCAGCATGAATCCCCAGGCCATTCCTCGGGTTAAGAACCTGGTGCGACGTTCCACCGTTTCGGAATGCCGTCGTTTCGTCCAAAAGGCCTTGACCCTCACCACGGCCGCCCACATTCGCGACACGCTGCAGGAACTGGCGTTGAAAGTCTTTCCGGAAGAGTTCAAGTTCTTTGATCCTCAGGCCGTATAACCCAATTTTGGAGCTGCGTGAGGAGCGGCGTACAAGGTGTCCCATGAAAAAGGCGTCGAGCGCGACCAAGAACGGCATTAAAATCGTCTGCCAAAACAAGAAAGCTTTCCATGACTATAAGATCATCGAAAGCTTGGAAGCCGGTATGGTGCTCACGGGCACCGAAGTGAAATCGCTTCGCGAAGGCCGAGCCAATCTCAAGGACAGCTACGCTCGAATCAAAGGCGGCGAAATCTGGCTTCATGATTTCCATATCAGCCCCTACCCGCATGCCTCCTACAACAATCATGAACCCGAAAGAACGCGAAAGCTTCTTTTGCATCGGCGGGAAATCCGCCGGCTTGCCGGGAAAACCCAGGAAAAGGGCTTCACCCTCGTGCCCCTGAAGGTCTATTTTTCCAAAGGAAAGGCCAAAGTGGAAATTGCCCTGGCCCGCGGCAAAAAAGAATACGACAAACGCGAGCGGATCAAGGAAAAAGAAGAGGCTCGAGAAATGGACCGACTTCGCAAGAAATACAACATCGGGTCCTGATGCCGTTCGTGGCGAGCCGAACTGGTCATGCGCCGGGACTTTTGCTTGACAGGATCCGGCTCCATTTCTTAGTATGCCACTGCCTCGCCGGAGTGGTGAAACAGGTAGACGCGCTGGACTCAAAATCCAGTGGGCCTCGCGCCCGTGAGAGTTCGAGTCTCTCCTCCGGCACCAGCCACAAGAAGGGAAGTGGGATCTCCCACCTCCCTTTGAGCTTTTCAACGTATGAGATTCCCTAACGCGGTTTAGCTCGCACACTGGACCCGCCGGTCTGAAAGCACCCCTGGTTCTATTGCAGCGTACAGTTGAGGCTTTGGCAAAGAAGTCGTTCGGCAGGCTTTCAACGCCTTTCGTGGCATCTGACTGAAAACGTGCCAAGAGGCATGCCCCAACACCCTTTGTGTCGTCAGGGGGTTCGGTTCTGCTGCGGCTTGACAATGGAATGTGAAGGTTGGGGAATGGGCGAGGCCTTCTCAAAGAAGGGCGAAAGAAGGCCTCGTCGCGGCCGTGTCATGCGGCTCGGCGGGCAGAATGTCTGCCGCTCGTTTTGGACCATTCCTCATAGATAATCAGCAGTGGGCTGGCGACAAAGATGGACGAATACGTGCCGACCAGAATGCCGATGAGCAAAGCAAATGCAAAATCGTGAATGACGCTGCCGCCGAGAAGAAACAGGAAAAGAACCACAAGGAGCGTGGTTCCGGAGGTGAGCAGTGTGCGGCTGAGGGTCTGGTTGATGCTGCGGTTGATCAATGCTTGGAAATCGCCTTTCCGCGTCCCTCGAAGATTTTCCCGAATGCGGTCGTAGATGATGATAGTGTCGTTGAGGGAGTAACCGACAATGGTCAGAAGAGCGGCCACGATGGTCAGGTCAAATTCCTTGTTCAACAGGGCAAAAACGCCCACGGTGATGAAAACGTCGTGAATCAAGGAGACGACGGCACCCAAGGCGTAGGGAAGCTTCAAAATCCAGCATAGGATCAGCGTAATGATCAGGGCGCTGATGATCAAATACGTTATGGACAAGCCAGTTAAGCCCAAGAGGTAGACCCCTAAAAGCAAAGCGGCGGCCATGACGCCGCTGGTGCCCCATTTCAGTTCAAAGCGGCCCGAGATGTAAAGGGCGATAAAGAGCAGGGCATAGTAGATGGCCAGCAACGCCTTTTGCCGCAGATCCTGTCCCACCTTCGGGCCAACCATTTCCACACGCAAGATGGTCGCCTTGCCTTCCCCAAAGACCTGGTCCAGACGGCTTTGGACTTCGTCACCAACCCTTTTAGCCTTTTCCTCACTCATCTCCGAACGAATGATAAATTCATTGTCCCCCGCCGACCCCACTTGCTGAATCGCACTTTGCCCGATACCCAAATCCTCCAAAGCGCCGCGAATGGCGTCCGGGGTCGTCCGCTCCAAGAACTTGACCTGAATGAGGGTGCCTCCCGCAAAATCAACACCCATCCTCAAACCGCCACGCGTCACAATGGCGGCCAGCCCCAAGAGGATCAGAAGGCCGGAAAAGATCAAGGCCTTCATCCGCATGCCCACAAAATTGATGTTGATGTCCGGTCGAATGAATTCCATAAGCGGTCGAGCCCCTCGCTAGATACTCAGTGCCCTCATGCGCCTTTCAATGAACAGATAGTCAAACACAAGCCGTGTCACGACCAAGCCGGTAAAGAGACTGGCCACAATACCAATGCTTAGGGTCACGGCAAAGCCTTTCACCGGGCCGGTTCCGAACTGGAACATGACCAAGGAGGCAATGAGGGTTGTGATGTTGGCATCCAAAATCGTCAGTGTGGCTCTGGCATATCCCGCATCGAAGGCCGCTTTGGGCGTCTTGCCCAACCGCATCTCTTCTCGAATGCGTTCAAAGATGAGCACGTTGGCGTCCACCGCCATGCCGATCGTCAAGATGATGCCGGCAATACCGGGCAAAGTCAGCGTAGCCTGAAAGGCGGCCAACCCCGCCATGATCAAGACAACATTGAGAAGCAAAGCCAAATCGGCCACAAGCCCCGAGACCCGATAGTAAAGAATCATAAACAGCACGATGGCTACGGTCCCGATGACCATGGAGAGAAAGCCCTTGCGAATGGAGTCGGCCCCCAGAGAAGGTCCCACGGTTCTTTCTTCCAGAATGACCACGGGCGCCGGCAAAGCGCCGGCCCGAAGGACGATGGCCAGATCCCTGGCTTCTTCCATGGTAAAGGATCCTGTAATGCTCGCCCTTCCTCCGGAAATCTTTTCTTGAATCACCGGAGCCGAATAGACCATGCCGTCCAGGACGATGGCCAGTTGTTTCTTGACGTTTTCCCCCGTGATGCGCTCAAAGATTCTTGCGCCCTGAGGGTCAAATTCCAGAGCCACGTAGGGCGTGTTGTACTGAGTGTCGATGCGCACATTGGCGTTGGTGATGTATTCGCCGGTGAGTAACGTTCGATCCTTCAAGGCGACCTTGCCTTCCACCGTGCGGCCCGCGTTGGCATCCACGCGTCGCATGGGATAGACTCTCACCCCTGCCGGCAGGGTCATCGGATCGGCGTGGGGATCTACTCCTTCCGCCACCAGCTTGAACTCCAACATCGCTGTTTTGCCGATGAGTTCCAAAGCACGCTTGGGATCCTTGATGCCCGGAAGCTGGACTAAAATGCGGTTTTCCCCTTGAGGTCGAATGTCGGGTTCGCTCACGCCAAACTGATCAATACGGTTGCGGATCGTCTCCAAAGCCTGACTGACCGCCAACTGGCGAATATGCTCCGCTTCCTTGTCCTTCACACGGCAAATGACTCGAAATCCCTCGGAGGTCTCTGAAGCTTGCACCCATTCCAGAATAGGAAATTCCTTGTCCATCAGTTCCCGCAGACGGTCTCGGCGGCTTGCGTCCGAAAGCTGGAGCGCCAGTTGCCCATCCTGGGTCCGTTCAATGGCCCGAAAGCCGATCTTTTCCTTGCGAAGCAGCTCTTTGAGTTCATCGCTCAAACGGTCCAGCGTGGTTTTGACCGCTTCCTGCGCTTGAACCTCCAGCACCAGGTGCATACCTCCCTGGAGGTCCAACCCGAGATGGATCTTGTCGTCGGGCAGCGTGCCATGCCACCACTGCGGCAATGAAACGGGCAAGGACGGCAAGAGATAGACGATCGACGCACCAAGCACCAGAGCCACGAAAATGGCTCGCCATTTCAGGCCTTTCAACCCGTGTCCTCCTGCGCTGGTAAATGCCTGGAAATTCATGAAGCCATGAGGCCACGCTCAGCCCAGCTTCTAGAAACTCGTCGGAAAAGACGCATTCCATACGAAGGTGGCCTTGCCACTCGCTCAAATCGCTAGGCAGTGAATCGGCGAATAGGCGTTCTTTGAGAACCTCCCAGAAGAGCATCCAAGAACGCCTTCCGTAGGAGCGGCGCAAGCCGCGATTGCTTGTCGGACCTTGCGGGGCTCCTACAGCCTCATACCGAAAGAACGCGGCCAAACCATTCTCGGATGCTCCTAAGCCTTTTCCTCGGTTTCTTCCTTCGCTTCACCTCGGGACAGCAGACCAGCGATGTAGCCTCGCTGCACCTTCACGCGCACCTTGTCGGCGATTTCCAGGGTGACCACGGAATCGGTTAAGCCCGTAATGCGGCCGTGAATGCCCCCTTGGGTCATGACCACGTCGCCCTTACGGAGATTTTGCAGCATCGTGCGGTGTTCTTTCTGGCGCTTTTGCTGAGGGCGAATCAAAAGGAAATAGAAAATGACCACCATCAGGATCAAAGGCAGAAAAGCCGTGAGCCCCCCTCCAGCCCCTTGGCCTCCAGTTTGCTGCCCTGCTGTTCCCATCGCATGGGCCATGGTCACCCAGTTCATGAACTCCTCCGTTTCCGTTACCGATGGACAAACTCAACCCCCCTTCAAACAATCGAGCCTTTAAACGATATTTTGGGCTCAATGTCAATCCGCTATCGGTTCACTGCCCGAGCGTTGTGCATAAAATTCCCGGCGAAATGCCTCAAAACACCCCCTCACCAGGGCATCTCGAATGGATTCCATGAGGGTCAGGAAATAGTGCAGGTTGTGCAAGGACAGCAGTCGATACACCAAGAGTTCCTTGGCCACGAAGAGGTGCCTTAAATAGGCGCGGGAAAAGGTGCGGCAGGTGTAGCAGGAACAATTCGCATCGATGGGTTTCGAATCGTCGGCATAACAGCTGTGCTTGATCTGCAGGGCTCCCCAGGGCGTAAAGACCATACCGTTTCGAGCATTACGGGTCGGCACCACACAATCAAACATGTCAATGCCGCGCCACACCCCCTCCACCAAATCTTCCGGCATGCCCACGCCCATAAGATAGCGCGGTTTGTCGTGGGGTAGGTTTGGAACCACGGCTTCCAGCACGTCCAACATGACGTCCTTGGGTTCCCCAACCGCCAGGCTTCCCACGGCATATCCCGGAAAATCCATGGCTGCCAGGGCCTCCACGCAGGCGCGTCGCAGGTCCTCAAAAACTCCACCTTGAACAATGGCAAAAAGCATCTGGTCCTCTCGCTTGTGGGCGTCGCGGCATCGGCGGGCCCAGCGCACTGTTCTTTCCATGGACGCTTGCGCGTACTCCCGACTCGCCGGATACGGCGTGCATTCGTCAAGACACATGGCGATGTCAGATCCGAGAAGCTCCTGAATCTCCATGCAACTCTCCGGTGTGATGCGGTGTCGAGATCCATCAATGTGCGATTGGAAAGTGACTCCGTCTTCGTCGATAGTGCGAATGGTAGCGAGACTGAAGACCTGAAAACCTCCGCTGTCCGTCAGGATCGCTCCAGGCCAAGCCATAAAGGCATGCAAACCTCCCAGGCGAGCGATCCGCTCGGCGCCAGGACGCAAAGACAAATGGTACGTGTTTCCCAGAATGATGCGCGCCCCCAGGGCATGCACTTCATCCGGCGACAAGCTCTTGACGGTGGCCTGGGTTCCCACGGGCATGAACACAGGGGTCTCCACGGCACCATGGGTCGTGTGCAGCCGCGCGCGGCGCGCTCGACTTTTGGAATCTTCCGCTAAAACTTCAAAGGCCTTCAATGACGTTCCCCCTAAATAATCAGCATAGCGTCCCCATAGCTGAAAAAGCGGTATTCCCTTCGAATAGCTTCTTTGTAGACGGCCAGTATCTTCTCGCGCCCGGCAAAAGCACAAACCAAGAGAAGCAGAGACGTCTTGGGCAGATGAAAGTTGGTGATTATGCCGTCCACCACACGAAACTTGTACCCCGGATAGATGTAATGGTCGCAGGTGCCGGAAACGGCCTTCACTGAGCCGAAACGACAGGCTGTCCATTCCAGCGTCCGCACCACGGTCGTGCCCACGGCTATCACCCGCCGCCCTTCCTCCTTTGCTTGACGAATCCTTGCAGCGGCCGCCTCGCTCACTCGCACCACTTCCGAATGCATGGTGTGGTGCCGAATATCCTCCGTGCGCACCGGAGCAAAGGTTCCGAAGCCCACGTGCAAGGTGATTCGCACCAGTTCCACGCCATGGGCTTCCAAAGCCTTGAGAAGTTCCCTCGTGAAATGCAAGCCTGCCGTCGGCGCCGCCACGGATCCCGGCTCCTGTGCGTAGACGGTTTGATAGTCCGCACGGTCCTGTGCCCTCTCCTGAGGAGTAGCTCTTCGAATATAGGGAGGCAGGGGCACTCTGCCCTGCGTTTCCAGAAATTCCAAGAGGTTGTCGTGATCAAAGTACACAAGGGCTTGACCGTGTTCAAAACGCCGTACCACTCGAGCCTCGACTTGACCTTCAATAAGAAACCGTAGGCCTTCCTTAGCCGGTTTGGAGGACTTCACGAGGCATCGATACCCTTCAGTTCTTCCTTCCTGCGGTGGTTTATATGGATCCAGCACGAGCAGTTCCACATGGCCCCCGGTTTCCTTGACGCCCAGGATGCGGGCGGGAACCACTCGCGTGTCGTTCAGAACCAGGATTTCCCCCGGCCGCAGGTAGGAAAGAAGATCCGCAAAACGGCAATGTTCCACCATTCCCGAGGACCGATGCAGCACCATCAGTGCGCACCGGTCCCGCTCAGGGCTGGGCGTCTGCGCCACCAAGTGTTCAGGAAGATCATAATCGTAATCTTCCAGTCTGTAGCTCATCGAGGGACTCCATAGCGCCGGCCCATGTAGACCAGGATCAGGCCCAAAATCATCAGAATAGCCCCCAGGGTCTGGAGTTGCCCCGAAGGAAGCTTCAGAATTTCTTTGAGCCATCGCTTCATGCGGTCTGGAAACGCCGCGTACGGAAACCCTTCCAAAAAGAAAAGAAGCCCCAGGGCCGTAAGAAAACTCTCCATGTCTAAGCCCCCTGCACGACAGAAACCTTCCAAGGGAATAACTTGGCACAAAAACGTGGATCGCCTATCATGCCAGCTGGGTTCTGTAAAGAGCCTGAACCGTGACGGCCTTCGCCGCATTTTTTAGGGAGGAGCCCATGGCGCTGAACTGGGTGGAAATTGATCTGGCGGCTTTGAGGCACAATTTCTCGCAGGTCCGACAGCGCGTTGGTTCTCAAGTCGCCATCCTCGCTGTGGTCAAGTCCGATGCCTACGGCCATGGCATGCTTCCCGTAGCCAGGGAATTGGCCGAGGCGGGCGCGGAATTTTTCGGTGTGAGCAAATGTTGGGAAGCTTTGAAACTACGTTCAGCCGGTATTCAACAGCCCATCTTGGTTTTAGCCGGCATGGAAGTGGAAGATGCCCTCGCCGTCGTCGCTCACGACCTCCGCCCCGCTGTCTATCGGCTCGATCATTGCCGGCTGCTTGAAAGGGCAGCTCAGCATGCGGGCAAACAGGCTCGCATCCATCTCAAGCTGGACACCGGCATGGGACGGTTGGGGATTCCCTTGCCCGACCTTGGGCCTTTTCTCGATCAGTTGGCAGGTCTCAAGCACGTGCAGGTGGAAGGTGTCTTTTCGCATCTGGCCACATCCGATGAGAGCGACAAGGCTTTCAGCCAAGAACAACTGGCTCGGTTTCGAAGCGCTCTTCAAATGCTTCACGATCGATCCATTTCATTTACCTATGCCCACATCGCCAACAGCGGCGCCGTGATGGACATCCCCGAAGCCCATTATCAACTGGTGCGGCCGGGCATTATGCTCTATGGATCGCTGCCTTCCAAAGACATTTTGTCGCCGGCGCCGCTGCGGCCCGTCATGGCGTTGAAGACGAAAATCCTTCAGGTTAAATGGGTACCCGCAGGCCACAGTATCGGGTATGGGCGCGCTTTTGTGTGTTCCAGACCCACGCGCATCGCCACCATCGCCGTGGGGTATGACGATGGCTATCCCCGCGTGCTTTCTAATCGAGGAGAAGCCCTGGTGCACGGGGTGCGTGTGCCCATTGTGGGACGCGTTTCCATGAACCTTGTGACCTTGGATGTCACCCATGTGCCGCAGGCCTCCCCCGACGATGAGGTCGTCCTTTTGGGCACGCAGGGAACCGAAAGGATCAGCGCCGAGGAAATCGCTCAAAAAGCGCACACCATCAGTTATGAAATCTATTGCGCCATCGGTAAAAATCCGCAGCGCATCTTTCTCAACAGTTCAAGGCGTCTTGCGTGAGATGCCCTACCGCATTATAAAGCACGCTTCGTTGGCAGAGTGCCATTTTTTGTTTTCAAGGAGGACACACATCATGCATCTCGTTCGATCCAGGCTCCAGGCCATGATCCACCGGGCGGCTCAGTCGCTTTTGGCGCGTCATGGCATGGTTCACGATGAAAACTTCGCGGTGGAACTGGAAATTCCGAAAATTCCGGAACATGGCGACTACGCCACCAACGCCGCCATGGCCCTGACCCGAGTGCTCAGAAAAAATCCTAGAACCATCGCACACGACTTGGTGGAGCGCATGGAAGGCCGCGAAGATCTGGTGGTCAGAACGGAAATCGCCGGGCCCGGATTCATCAACTTTTTTATTCGCTCTGAGGCTTGGAGCGGTATCTTGCAAGCCGTTCATGAGGCCAAGGAAGCCTTTGGTCGCCAGAACTTCGGGCAAGGCATACGGGTTCAAGTGGAATTTGTCAGCGCCAACCCCACCGGCCCGCTGCATATCGGCCACGGTCGAGGAGCCGCCGTCGGGGATGTTCTGGCCAACATTCTTAAGACGTGCGGCTACACGGTGGAGAAGGAATATTACATCAACGACACGGGCAAGCAGATGGACACCCTGGGCCGCAGCCTCTATTTGCGCTACTTGGAAAGCTTGGGCAAGCCCGTGGACTTTCCCGAAGATCACTACAAAGGCGATTACATGAAGGATCTGGCCCGGGAAATGCTGGAACGCTTCGGGGATCGGTATGCGCTGGTGCCTCAAGAAAAGGCCTTGCCTTTCTTTTCCCAGTATGCGGGAGAACGCATTTTGCAAGGCATTCGTGAGGATTTGGAAGCTTTCGGCGTCGTTCACGACGTGTGGTTCAGCGAACGGGCGCTCCATGAAAACGGCGCCCTGCAACGAACCATCGAAGCTCTGGAACGCAGCGGCATGATCTACGAACAAGACGGGGCCAAGTGGTTTCGCAGCACGGCCTATGGCGACGAAAAGGACCGCGTCGTGGTGCGGGCCAACGGCATCACCACCTACTTTGCCGCCGACTTGGCCTATCACAAAAACAAGTACGAGCGAAATTACGACGTGGTCATCGACATCTGGGGCGCCGACCACCACGGGTATGTTCACAGAATGATGGCGGGAGTGCAGGCCCTGGGACGCCGCCCTTCGGACCTTCGCATTATCCTTGTGCAGCTTGTCAACCTGCTTCGCGGCGGAAAACCCGTGGCCATGTCCACTCGCGCTGGAGAATTCGTGACGTTGCGTGAAGTGGTGGACGAGGTGGGCAAGGACGCCGCTCGGTTCCTTTTCCTCATGCGCCGCTCCGACAGTCCTTTGGACTTTGATCTGGAAACGGCCAAGAAACGCAGCAACGAAAACCCTGTCTACTATGTTCAGTACGCCCATGCGCGGTTGTGCAGTGTGTTTGAGGTGGCGGAAGAAAGAGGTGTCCCCACCTCTTGGTCGACCACTCCAAACCTGCAGCGCCTAACCGAACCCGCAGAATGGGAACTCATGAAGCAATTGGGTGAGTTTCCGCATGTTCTGGAAACGGCGGCTCGAAACCTAGAACCGCACCGCATCCCCTATTACCTGATGGATCTGGTCGCCGCGTTTCACAGCTATTACAATCACAACCGGATTCTTGGCGAAGACCAGGAACTGACGCAAGCACGACTCTATCTGGCCGACGCCGTAAGAATGGTGCTTCGAAACGGGCTTGCCATCCTAGGGGTTTCCGCGCCCCTAAAGATGTGAGAGACCGAGCCCACCGGCTTGGAACCCAGGAACGGAGGAGTGCCGCCCATGAATCGCCTCAGGGATCGCATGCCACACGACGAGCATGAAGACGATCCGCGTTGGGTACGCATTCACCTCACGGGGTTTCAGGCTTTTTTGAGTGTGGTGGTTTTTTTCCTGTCCCTGACCTGTGTGTTTGTCGCCGGGGTTTTGACCGGCCGAGGCGTTCCCAAAGAGTCACTGGAGGCTCTGTCCATAACGGGAACCTTCTATCGCCTGCTGGGATTGAGAGGAGCAACCGAAGAACTCGTGGACAACGCTTCCGAAACCTGGATTCCCGGCGAAAAGATTCTCGCCTCGCTGGAATCCGAAAAAGAATTGGCCTCCGGCCGGAAACCGGAACGCAGCGCGGCGGCTCGAGCCTCTTTGGCGCCTGCGACTCCCGTTTCAAACCCGGAATCTTCTCCTCCTGTGGTGGCCCCCAACCTGGCTGAACACCCCGTGCCTCCCTTGACAGCTCACGAAGAGCTATCAGAAACCGCCCCGCCGGCTCACACCTCCACCGAGGACTATGCTATCATGGTGGCTTCCATGCGCCGTGAAGAAAACGCGGTGGCCTTGATGGAGCGTCTAAAAAAGAAAGGCCACAAAGCGGCCATGGAAAGGATTGCCATCAGTGACCAAGATGTGTGGTACCGAGTGATTCTGGGGGGTTTTGAGACCCGGCAGAAGGCTCTGGAATATGCCGCACGCCTCAACAAGGAAGAAAACCTTCAAGCCATCGTCATTCGCCGAGAAAGTTCCAGCGCCCCAGGCAATTAGGAACTTGTCCGACAAATGTGCGGTCGCGTTCGTTCGGCTTGAGGCTCTGGAAGCGTCACAAGGCGCCACAAAGAATGGCGGCTTGTGACGCTCCTACGGAAGAGTTCTCAGCCAGGCCCCTTGAAACATGCCCGGACGATGCTGTGTGAGGTTTCTCCTGCGTGGATCAATCCGTTCCGCGCCCATGCTTTCGGAGGGACGGCCTTCTGGCCGTCCGCGAACTCTCGGACCGCGAAGACGCGGTCCCTGCGATGGGACCTACCGGCCCTCCACAAGAATGCTGAAAAAACCCCTTTTGAGACGAGGTCTTCGTGGTCTCGGAACGGTTTCGTGGATGCACGGTGTAGGTCCGCAGAGCTCGATGCACGGTTGTGTAATGCGCCGCTCCGGCAACTTGCCCTCATAATCCTGCAAACGTCACCGAGCTAGGCGGTCGTGATTCTTGGGCGCTCTCTCATAGCGACCCAAAATCGAATAGGCCGTCTGTACTTGTTCTTCCCCGTAGAACTTGATGTAGTGCTGCACGGTGGTGCTTTCAAAACCTCGATACGTCTTATGTTCCCCACCAAAACCCGGATCAAAGGTTTCTATTCCATGGCTTATGGCGAATCGAATGGGTTCGTAATAACACACGGCAAAGTGAAGAAACGGAATCTGATCGTAACTGCCCCAGTATCGACCGTAAAGTTGCTTTCCCTTATGATAAAAGACCGCCATGGCGAGCAGCTCTCTGCCCTGGTGGGCGACGCTAAAAAGAAGGCGGTGTCGATACAGCCGGCCCAGCAAGTGAAAAAAACGGCGGTTCAGAAAAGGACGGACGTGATGGCCCATGTATTTTCTCCATGTGAGGCTGTACAGGTCAAACATGATGTCGTAATAGTCTTCGGGCACGTCCTCCCCGGGGACCATGGCCAGCCGAATCCCTTCCGCCTCGATGTCCCGAATTTCGCGCCGAATCTTGTGGCGCCGCGGCGCTCGAAATGTGGCCAAGAAATCGTCAAAGCTTTGGTATCCCTTGTTTTGCCACAGGCAGTATTCACTGCGAAGCCCCACAAATCCCTTGCGAAGCAGCATTTCGTGAAGGCCCGGCGAGGGATCCGCAAAAAAATAAATGCGCCACGTGGCAAAACCTCGCGTCTCACACACAAAATCCACGTACTCCGCCATCATGGTGTAGATTTGCGCCGCATCGTGCGGTGAGCCGTAAAGAAATTGATATGCGGGCACGGGCGTGAGAGGCACCGTAGCCATCAGGCCCACATAGTAAGGAAAGCCGGTCAATTCGCCGAGAAAACGCAGCAGCCCTCCATCGCCGAATTCCACCCAGGGCCGCGTTCTTTCATACAAGGGGGCAGTGGCCACCAGGCGGCCGTCATTGTAAGCCAAAATGTGCCGGGGCACAAAACCCCGCTCCGGGCTCAGGACGCCGGATCGTTCCAAGCTATAGAGGTATTCCCATTCCAACATGGGCGCCGCCTGTCGGCTCAGGCGGTTCCATGCGGCCGGATCCACCCTCTCTATGCCGGAGACCATTTCAAATCGCACAGCCATCGTGCCACAGCCCTCGCTTTCCTGTTGTCGTGCCCGATCCTATTCCAGGACTTCGGTCAGGTCAACGGACAGGAAGATTCTTTGCGAAGTCGCGAAAAGGTTGTATGGTACGCTACGGACGACTCAAGCCCATGCCCCCTCATGTTTACAAGGAGTGATCTCAATGCCTTTGACGGATGTTTTTCAAAAGATCGACACCAACCTGGATCGGTATGTAAGAGAGCTCAAGGAGCTTTTGGCCATTCCCAGTGTCAGCACCTACTCCCACCATCGCGGCGATGTGCGCCGTGCCGGCGAATGAGTGCTCAATCACTGCAAACGCATCGGCCTTGAGGTTCAGCTTCACGATACGGCCGGACATCCCGTCATCACGGCCTTCCGATGCCATCATCCAAGCCGACCGACCTTGCTCATTTACGGCCACTATGACGTACAGCCTGCGGAACCGGAAGAAGACTGGAACGCATTACCCTTTCAGCCCACGGTGCGAGACGGTTTTATCTATGCCCGGGGCGCCAGTGACGACAAGGGACAGTTCTTCACCTACCTCAAGGCTTTGGAAGTGGTGCTGGCCGCCAGAGGAGACCTGCCCATCAATGTAAAACTCCTGGTAGAAGGTGAAGAAGAAATCGGCAGCCCTCATCTGGGCGCCTTCTTGAACAAGCATCGCGAGCAACTGAAAGCCGATGCCATCGCCATTTCCGACGGCTCCCAGTTTTCCGACACCGTTCCCGCCATCACCTACGGCCTGCGCGGGCTGGCTTATCTCGAACTCAGTGTCCAGGGTCCTCGCACGGACCTGCACTCGGGAAGCTTCGGCGGCATCGCTCTCAATCCCATTCATGCCCTGGTGAACCTTTTGGATCGGCTGAAGAACCCCGACGGCACCATCGCGATTCCAGGATTCTACGATGCCGTGGCGCCCTTGGAGCCCTGAGAACGGGAAGCCATGAAGGCCCTGCCTTTTGATGAAGACAAACTCAAAGCCTATCTCGGCCTGCCCTCCTTGTGCGTAGAACCGGGTTACAACGCTCTGGAATCCAAGATGGCGCGCCCTACACTCGATGTCAACGGCATTTGGGGTGGGTTCTCCGGGGAAGGAGCCAAAACCGTCATTCCGGCCAAAGCAGGGGCCAAGGTGAGCATGCGGCTGGTGCCGCACCAAAAACCTCAGGAGATCGCCGAACTGTTCACCCGATACGTGAAGGATCTGTGCCCCAAGGAAGTGCGCCTTGAAGTGAAGGCTCTGCACGGCGCCGAGCCCGTTCTCATGTCCCGCGATCTGCCTCAGGTGCAGGCGGCGGCGCGAGCCATTGAAACCGGGTTTGGGGTGGCTCCGGTGTTTATCCGTGAGGGCGGGTCGATTCCGATCGTGAATCTTTTCAAGGAGCTTCTGGGATTGAAAGCCATTCTTCTCATGGGATTGGGGCGCCCGGACGATGGCGCTCATGCGCCCAACGAACGGTTTGCGCTAAGGGATTTCAAGAACGGGATTCGCTCCGTAGCCGCGCTCCTTTTTGAAATGGAAACGTGCTGCGTTCGATGACGCTCAATGCCGGTCGCCGTCGTAGAGCATCGGAGGTTTTTTGTCCCCATAAGCGGCGCGGATTTCTTCGAGCAGCTGGTTTGTGGCCTGCTCAATGCGGGTCACATCCTGCTCGCTGACACTGTCTTCAGAAACATTCTGCAGCGATTCCTTGAGGCGCAGAAATTGCTTGATGATTTCGGGGCGGATCTTGCCTTCCCCCAAGTGATTGTTAAGGTCCAAAATGGTGTTTACACAGCTTTCCACCCGAGCTCGAAAGTGTTTGGAGCGCTGCGTTTTTCTCCTGCGGCGAAACATTCGAGTCAAGGTTTTCCCGATCAGATCTGCCCCCTTTCCTCCAGAGCCTCCTTGAAGAGGCGATAAAAACTGCGGGTTTTTTTCATCTCACTCTGTAAAACGGGCTGCATCCGCTCCAGATCACCGGCAGAAATGATCAGATCCACCTCTTTGCGAAAGGCGGCCATGGAATCCATAGTGCGGTCCCGAGAACTGAGAAGGCAGACAAAGAGGGTTCGGCGCTGGGTCATGGGAAGGGCTCTCAAGAAATCCAAGATAACATGACGACGGTCCTTCTGATCCGCAGGCTCTTCAAGAACCAGCACCTCGTACCCCCCCTGGCGCAATCGTCGGACGCTGCGGTCGGGATCTTCTTCCACATAGGGCTGAAAACCTGCTTCCTTCAGACTTTGAGTGACCAAAGCCTTTCGATGGGCGTCATCGACGCACACAAGAGCCGCCTTGGCCCCCTTTTCCAAGACATCCAGAAAAGCGTCGTCGGCACTGTCGTCCAATGCCTGAGGTCCTTCTTGCGGCTGCGCCATGCGGCCGGAGGTCTCGTCCGAGGCTACGCGCACGGAAATGGTGTGTCGGCACCGAGGACACTGCACTCGAAAAGACTTTCCCTGAGGAAGTTTTTCCTCAGGGATACTGAAAGACGCCTGGCATTCTTCGCAGGTGATATTCACAAGCAGCGCCCCTTTGTTCTGCAATCCATGAATCCTTTTTCTTGCGCGTCCCTAACCTTTTTTATGCGATGATCAAAGCCAAGGTCAACCATGGTTTGGCACGCGCGCATCCGGACCACTCGAAAAAATGCGCATAGGACGAATGTTTCCGAGAGAGCCCCTTGCAGTTCAGCCTTTTACGAGCGTGTCCGAGAACACCTTCAGTAGGGACGGCGCAAGCCGCGACGCCTCATCGCGCCTTGCGGCGCTCTCACAGAATGAAACGAATAAGCCCCCTAAAAGCCTCTCTCGGACGGCCGCCTTAAGATTAGGAGTTTTTTTTCCCTTTCATACCCGGCCACACAAACGGGCGGTGGTGCGAACTTGCACGGACCGAGCGTGAGCATCCAGCCGCTCCAAGGACGCCAAGGCCATAACGGCCGCCGCATCCCGTTCAAAGGCTCTGGCACTGTAGGCCAACACCGTCGTTTTCTTAATAAAAGTTTCCACGCTCAGGGCCGAGGCAAACCGCGATGTGCCGCTGGTGGGCAGCACGTGATTGGGTCCCGCGAAGTAGTCGCCTAAAGCCTCCGGCGTGTAGGCTCCCATAAACACCGCTCCGGCATGCCGCACGCCGGGCAAAAGAGCCCATGGATCTTCGACGAGCAGTTCCAGATGTTCCGGAGCCAGGCGGTTGGCCACGTCCATGGCTTCTTCCAACGTGTTGGTTTGAATGACGGCTCCATATCGAGCCAAAGCTTGGCGTGCAATGTCGTGTCGAGGCAGGTCGGCCGTTTGCACTTCCAGAGCCTTCAGAACCCCTTCGACCACTCGCGTCTCATTGGTGATGCACACGGCGCTGGCCATGGGATCATGTTCAGCTTGGCTCAGAAGGTCTGCTGCCACATAGTGCGGATCGGCCGAACGATCAGCCACGATCACCACTTCGCTGGGCCCGGCTAGGCCATCCAAGCCCACACGGCCCGCCACCAGTTTCTTGGCCACCGACACATAAATGTTTCCAGGCCCCACAACGACGTCAACAGAACGCACGCTTTCCGTCCCGAAGGCCAGGGCGGCCACCGCCCAGGCACTGCCGATTCGGTGAATGCGATGCACGCCGGCTTCCCGCGCCGCCACGAGCAGATAGGGATTGAGCGAGCCGTCGCGCCGTGGAGGCGAAACCATGGCGATATCGGAGACTCCGGCGACCACCGCAGGCACGGCGGTCATGAGCACCGTGGAAACCAAAGGGGTTTCTCCACCCTGCCCCCCGGGCACGTACAATCCGGCAGCCGCCACGGGCTGAACAAGCTGTCCCATGTAGCAGCCATCCGGGCGCGTCATAAACCACGAGGACTGTTTCTGATTTTCATGAAAGGCACGAATGTTGTCTCGCGCTCGACGGATGACATCCATGAGGGATGGATCCGCCACCGTGTAGGCGTGATCGATCTCTTCAGGACGCACCGTTATGCGGTCGGCGCTAAACTCAGGCGCATCAAAGCGTCTCGTGAACCCAACCAGCGCTTCATCTCCATCGCGGCGCACCGCCTCCAGGATGTCCTGAACCGTCCTTTCCATATCCGGGTCCACGGCCACTTGTCGGCCCGTCACGACGTTGAAAAACCGCTCGGCTTCCGCCGAGGGATAGGTCAACACCGGCACCATCTCATTGGCCCTCCAAAGCAATCACAAAAGCATCGCGGTATCCCTGGCGCTGAAAGTTTTCCATGGACTGCAGGGCTCGGTCCAGATCGGTGAAACGGCCCACATGGACCCTATAGTACAGCGTGCCGTCCACGAAAGCCGCTTTCACGGCAGCTTCGCCGTAGCGTTTGGCCATTTCCTCTTTCAAGCGTTGCGCGTTGTCGGCATGATGAAAGGAACCCACTTGGACGACAAAAGGTCCCTGACGATATGGCCGCACAGGCTCCACCTGCCACGAAGGGGTGGACCCGGCAACCACCACGGGGGTTATCACGCGCACCGCTTCCACCACCACGGGGGCAATGCCATCGTTATGGATGCCGAGCGCTCGAGCGGCCTCGTAAGAGAGATCGATAATGCGGCCGGCCACAAAGGGGCCTCGATCATTGATGCGCACGATAATGGAGCGCCCCGTGCGCTTGTCCGTCACCTTCACATGGGTTCCTATGGGCAAGATCTTGTGCGCCGCGGTCATGGTATACATGTCAAAGGGTTCCCCGCACGCCGTAGAACGGCCGTGAAACTCCCGACCGTACCAACTGGCGTACCCCTCTTCACGAAACCCTTCGGCACTGGGAATAGGGTAATACCACACGCCGTTGACTTGGTAGGGTTTTTGCGTGCCCAAAGGCGGTGGGGTTCCCGAAGGCAAGGCACCGGGGGACGGCGGCTTTTTGGGCGCACAGCCCGACCCGATCAAAGCCGCAATGACCAATGAAGCCCCTAAAACCCTCAATGCCCCTTGCACCGTCACGCGCTCCGCGAGCGTCCATCCTTTGCCATCTCTTCCATTTTGGCCAGCTCTTCAAACCGAATATCAATGCCCAGAATCCCCACAATTTCCTCCACCTCGTTGCGTATGGGCGCCGAAACGGTGATGCACAACGCCCCGGTGTAGCGCGATGTATAGAAGTCGGTGATGTGCACCTTGCCGTCCCGCATGGGTTCGATGAACCAGGGACGGTCCGAGAGGTCCTCGCCCACCTGAGCGGCTTCATATTTGGCCCTGTCCGTGATATGGACGATGTTTCGCGTGATCTTTCGCCCTTCGGCATCCGTGACGTAGATGTATTGAATGAAGGGGTTGAGTTCCAAAAGCGTCTGCAGCACGGGTTCTTGCAAAGAGGGGTCCATGCTTCGGATAGCGGCGTTTTCCACGACTTCGGCCACCAGGTGCGCCGCCAAGGATCGCGCGCGCTCTTTGAGGCGATCAAATTCGCTGACGAAGTATTCCGGCAGGTATCGGCGGGCCCATCGTTCCAATTCCTCGTTGGAGATGGATGTGGTCCGCCCTGCGGCGTATTCTTCCATAACCCGCTTGTGCATCTTGACGATGCCTGGATGGCGCTTATCCAGCCTTTGGTCTCCCGTGAGACGCAGTCGATTGTTCACCCAGTAAGCAATGCCAGCCACGCCGGATTTGTCGGTGATGATCACACTGACCGGCCGATTGAGGAGACGTTTCGTGTCAAAGATGTTGTAGATTTCTTCGTTTTTGACCAGCCCGTCGGCGTGAATCCCCGCTTTCGTGGCGTTGAAATCTTCCCCCACAAAGGGGTAATTGGGCGGAATACGATATCCCAGTTCTTTTTCGAAATATTGCGCGGCATCCGTGATGGCTGTGGTATCAATGCCGTCCATGGACCCTCGAAGGCCGATGTACTCCATGAGCAGGCCCTCGATGGGCGCGTTGCCTGTGCGTTCCCCAAAGCCCAGCAAGGTGCCGTTGGCCCCGCTGCACCCATAGAGCCATGCCGTGGCCGTGCACACCAAAACCTTGTGAAAATCATTGTGCCCGTGCCACTCCAAAAGGTGTCCCGGCACACCCGCCTCATCCACAAACGCCCGAACAAGTTTGGGAACACTGCGCGGCAGAGCGGCCCCCGGATATGTCACTCCAAACCCCATGGTGTCACACAGGCGAATCTTGATGTCGATGCCGCTCTCTTCCCTAAGCTTCATGAGTTCGATGGCGAAGGGGACACAGAACCCGTAGGTATCGGCTCGAGTGACGTCTTCAAAGTGGCACCGAGGCCGAATGCCTTTGTCCAGCGCCGTCTTGACGATGGCAAGGTATTTTTCCAGGGCCTCCTTGCGCGTCATCTTCATCTTGAGAAAGATGTGGTAGTCGGAAACGGACGTGAGAATCCCTGTTTCCTTCAACCCCACATCCACCACCAGCTGAAGATCCGCCGCAACGGCCCGCACCCAGCCGGTAATTTCAGGAAAGGTGTATCCCTTGGAAAGGCAGGCCTCCAAGGCGCGGCGGTCCTTGTCCGTGTAAAGAAAAAACTCCGACTGCCGAATCACCCCTTTGGGGCCCGACATGCGATGCAGGAACTCAAAGATCCGTTCGATCTGTTCCACGGTATAGGGCGGCCGCGCCTGTTGTCCGTCTCGAAAGGTGGTGTCCGTAATGAAAATGTCCTCCGCCGGGTCGATGGGCAGCAGTTTATGATCGAAATCGATCCTCGGCACTTCCACGTACGGGAACACATTGCGCATGAGATTGGGTTCTGAAACATCCACCAGGCGGTGACGCCAAAAAAGTGAATGCTCGTGGTCCAGAACGTGTTTCTTTTCATTCCATCGGGCCATAGAGGCCTACCTCCCCTCTTTTTTCACACTGATGCACAGTTCCAACAATTGATTCACATCCGGCTCTGAGGGCGCCCCGCTCATGAGGCAGGTGGCTTTCTGCGTCTTGGGAAACGCAATAACGTCGCGAATGGAGGCGGCGCCCGTCATGAGCATGACCAAGCGGTCGAAACCGAAGGCAATGCCGCCGTGCGGCGGCGCTCCGTACTGCAAAGCGTCCAAAAGGAAACCGAATTTTTCACGGGCTTCCTGATCGCCGATGCCGAGGGCGGCAAAGATCTTTTTCTGCACATCTTCACGGTGAATTCGAATGCTGCCCCCGCCGATTTCCGTGCCGTTGAGGACCAGATCGTAGGCGCGGCTGCGCACCTTAAGCGGATCGCTATCCAAAAGATCCATATCCTCTTCCAGGGGCGATGTGAAGGGGTGATGCACCGCCACGTAGCGCTTCTCGTCGGGATCCCATTCCAAGAGCGGAAATTGGGTGATCCAGCAGAAGCGGTATTCCTCTTTGGGGATCAGGTTCAACTGTTGGGCCAGGCGGGTGCGCACATTGCCAAGGGTTTCATGGACGACAGCGGGTTGATCTGCCACGAAAAACAAAATGTCACCAGGGCGAGCCTGCATTCTTGCCACAATGGCCTCTCGTACCAACGGATTCAGGAACTTGGCAATGGGCGATTGCCATCCATCCGGCTGCACCTTGGCCCAAGCCATGCCCTTGGCGCCGAATTCCTGGGCGTAGTGCGCCAGGTCATCCAGATCCTTGCGTGAAAGGCGGCCGCCGTCGGCAAGGCGAAGGCTCTTGACCAACCCTCCACGCTCCACGGCCTCTCGAAACACTCGAAAGTCACAGCCTTTGAGCAGATCCGTCAGGTCCGTGAGCTCCACTCCAAAACGCAGGTCCGGTCGATCCGTGCCGTAGCGGTCCATGGCGTCGCGATAGGTCAACCGCAAAAACGGGGTGGAAAGTTCCAAGCCCAAAAGATCCTTGAACAGGAGGCTGATCCAACCCTCAATCAGCTCATAGACATCCTCTTCCTCAATAAAACTCATCTCGAGATCCAGCTGCGTAAATTCCGGCTGCCGATCCGCGCGAAGGTCTTCATCCCGAAAACACTTGACGATCTGCATGTAGCGTTCAAAGCCGGCCACCATGAGCAGTTGCTTAAAGAGTTGCGGCGACTGCGGCAAAGCGTAAAACTTCCCGGGATTGACTCGAGACGGCACCAAGTAGTCTCGAGCTCCCTCCGGCGTGCTTCTGGTGAGCACCGGGGTTTCGACTTCGATGAACCCACGTTCCGCAAAATAGTTTCGGGTCAGAAAAGCCGCCCGATGCCTCAGGCGCAAATGGGCCTGCATGACTGGTCGGCGCAAATCCAGGTATCGGTATTTCAGCCGAACACTTTCACTGGCTTCGGTATCATCTTCGATGAGAAAGGGCGGCGTTTTGGCCACATTGAGAATCTTCAGGGAAGACACGAGAACTTCGATGTCTCCCGTCTTCAGTTTGGGATTGGCCATGCCTTCAGGTCTCTGACGCACGGTGCCTTGGACCGCAATAACATATTCGCTGCGCAAGGCGTGCGCTGCTTCGTGGGCGGCGGCATCGGCCTGAGGGTCAAAGACGATCTGCGTGATGCCTTCCCGGTCCCGAAGGTCCACAAAGATCAAGCCGCCGTGATCGCGGCGTCGCTGCACCCATCCCATCAAGACGACGTTTCGGCCTGCATGATCGAGCCGCAGGCTGCCACAGTCGTGGCTGCGACGCCACCCATTCAGGGACGTCAACTCCAGGCTTTGAAATTCCAATGACTTCGCTTGCTGATCCACTGCGCGCTCCTGTTGACTTTTTCACCCAACACCCATAAAGGCGAAAATTATAAGGACTCGACTGTGCTCACTGTCATCAAAAATTGCACGGTATTTTCAAGGGGAACCTGGTCTTGCTCTTTAGACACCATGTGGCGCACCACCACGACACCCCTGGCCAGTTCCTCTTCGCCGACAATCACCACATGAGCCACTCCCAGCTTATCGGCCCGCCGCATCTGGCTCTTGAGACTGCCGCCGCCATGGGCCAGTTCCGCGGCCACGCCGTGTGCGCGCAGATCCTGAGCCAGCCGAAAGGCCTGGCGCACCGCTTCGTCCCCAAGAACGGCGATGAACACCTGGGGTTTCTTGGATACCCAGGCCTCTTTTTGTTGCAACAGCAAAATGAGGCGCTCCATGCCGATGGCAAACCCGATCCCCGGAAGATCCGGCCCTCCCAGATCCCGCATCAGCCCGTCGTAGCGCCCGCCACCCCCCACGGCGTTTTGCGCTCCCAATCGGTCCGTAATGACCTCAAAAGTGGTGCGCATGTAATAGTCCAAGCCCCGCACCATTCGAGAATCCACCGCATAAGCCACATGAAGGTCGGAGAGGTATTCTAGGACCTTGTCAAAATGCCGTCGGCATGCCTCGCACAAATACTGCGCAAGTTCCGGCGCGTCGGTGAGCGCCTCGCGGCACCGATCCACTTTGCAATCGAAAACCCGCAAGGGATTGACGTGACGGCGCCGATCACAATCAGGACAAAGCTGTGGCGATCGGTTCTGAAGAAAAGCCTTCAACTTCTCACGAAATCGTGGCCGACATTCGGGACAGCCCAAGGAATTCACATGAAGACCGATGTCCTTGAGGCCGAGGCGTTGCAGAAAGTCGCACAACATGATCATGACTTCGGCGTCCATCAAAGGATCATCGATGCCAAAGACCTCAGCATCAATTTGGTGAAACTGCCGATATCTTCCCTTTTGCGGCCGCTCATGGCGAAACATGGGCCCGATGGTGTAAAATTTTCGCGCCAAAGGATCCGCATGAAGATTATGCTCGATAAAGGCACGAACCACCGAAGCGGTGGCTTCCGGGCGAAGAGCCAGCCACTGCCCTTTGCGGTCCGGAAATGCATACATTTCCTTTTCCACAATGTCCGTGCTTTCGCCGATGCTTCGCGCGAAAAGTTCCAATTTTTCCACAAGGGGCGTTCGAATCTCCCGATACCCGTAAAGCTCAAGCACTTCCCGCGCCGTCGTTTCCACCTTCTGCCACCAATGCACGGCGTCGGGCAAAATATCATTCATTCCGCGAACCGCTTGCACTCGCTCCACACCTCACCCTTCCACTTGGCGCCCATGCTCCCTTAAAAATCCTGAGCGCTTATAAAATGTGCGCACCACGTCTCCGGCTACACCCGCAGATCATAGAGGGTTTCTAGTAGAAAAGGGCCATAGCAAAGTCAAGGAAACACTAGGAGCATCAAGCACCCCGGACCCTGAGGCATTGGCGCCGCTTCATGACAAAAGCCCCCTCGTCAAACTCTTGACTACAACGCAAAATTCTTTACACTGGCGAAAGCAGTCTGGCGACAACCCAGCACAGCCCTTGGGGGCATGGAGCGACGGATGGAGTCACGAGCACCCCTCAGTGACATTCTCGTGGTGGATGACACTCCCGAAACTCTGCAGTTGATTGTGGAAGGCCTCCAAGAAGAAGGCTACAGAGTGGACATGGCTTCCAGCGGTCTGGAAGCGGTCAAAAAAGCGTCGCAACACGCCTACGACATTGTACTCACCGATCTGGTCATGCCGGGCATGGACGGCCTGCAGGTGCTGGCGCATTTTGTGGAAAACTTTCCCGAGACGGCCGTCATTGTTCTGACTGGCTATGCCACTATCGAAACCGCCGTGGAAGCCATGAAGCGCGGCGCTTTTGACTACCTCACCAAACCGGCTAAGCTGGATGAAATCCTGGTGGTTTTGGACCGAGCCAGGGAATTTCTCGCGCTCAGGTCAGAAAACGACCTCTTGAAATCCCAACTGCAGGCTCGATACGGCTTCGATAAGATCATCGGCCAAAGTGCCGCCATGCAATCCATATATCGCATTATCGAGCGGGTCGCACGAACCGACACCACTGTGCTCATCACAGGAGAGAGCGGCACCGGCAAGGAACTCATCGCCAACGCCATCCATTACAACAGCCAACGGCGAGACAAGCCTTTGGTGCCGATCAATTGCGGTGCCATTCCGGAAGAGCTCCTGGAAAGCGAGCTGTTCGGTCATGAAAAGGGAGCGTTTACGGGAGCGTTGCGGGACCGAAAAGGGCGGTTTGAACTGGCCCATCAGGGCACGGTGTTTTTGGACGAAATCGGGGATATGAGCCCTAAGCTGCAGGTGAAATTGCTGCGGTTTCTTCAGGAGCGGAAATTTGAGAGGGTGGGAGGATCCCGAACCATTGAGGTGGATGTGCGCATCATTGCCGCCACCAACAAGGATCTGGACGGTGCCGTAAAGAACGGCACATTTCGGGAAGACCTCTATTATCGGCTGAACGTCATTCCCATTCAGGTGCCGCCCCTGCGCCAGCGTGAAGGGGATGTCCCTATTCTTGTGCAACATTTCCTGCGCCTGCATTGCCAGAAAAAGGGTTTGGCCTTGAAAAGGATGGCCAAGGACGCCCTGACGTGCATGGAATGCTACGAATGGCCGGGAAACGTGCGAGAACTGGAAAACCTCATTGAACGACTGGTGATCCTCACAGAAGGGGACACCATTCAACTGGAGGACTTGCCGGAGCGGTTGCGCAAAGTCGCCCCCAAACCCGAGACCCCCTCCATTGAAATCGGCGAAGAAGGCATCGACTTGAAGCAAATCCTGGAAGATCTGGAAAACAAACTGATCTTGGACGCATTGAGAAAAGCCGGCGGCGTCAAGAACCAGGCCGCCAAGCTTTTGGGCCTCAACCGCACGACCCTCATTGAGAAACTCAAGAAAAAACAACTGGAAATCCCAACCTGACCCCTCGCTGGTGGGTTTCCTTTTGGCCATTTAGTTCTTCTGGCTTGGAAGCTAAACCTATTTCCTTAGGGGTCCCCCGCGGCTTCTTTCCCTTGGATAGCGCTCAAGCCGGGTGTATACATCGCTGGTTTCGACCATTAGGAACATTTCTGGACAGTTCGGTGGGGGACCTCGTCTTGGAAACCATCATTCTCATTGTGTTCGTCGTCTCTTATGTGGGAATCGCTCTCGGTCGCATTCCGGGACTGGCTTTGGACCGCACAGGCATCGCGCTCTTGGGGGCCATGGCCACGGTATTCATAGGGGCCATGCCCACCGAAGAGGCCCTTCGAGCCATCGATATTCCGACTATCCTGCTGCTCTACGGGCTCATGGTCCTGTCGGCCCAATTCCGTTTGGCGGGCTTTTATACTTGGACGGCTTTGAAAATCACGGGCTGGCTCAACCATCCCCGCCGTTTTCTTTTCGCCCTCATGGGGACCACCGCTCTGTTTTCCGCCATCCTGGCCAACGACATCGTCTGTCTGGCCTTCACGCCGGTTCTGACGGTCACTTTGGCTCGAAAGTCGCTCAATCCCGTGCCTTTTCTCATTGCCGTCTGCGTGGCCAGCAACATCGGGTCTGCAGCCACCATCATCGGAAACCCACAAAACATGCTCATCGGCCAGGTGGGAAGACTGGATTTTTTGGATTTCTTTGCCTGGAATCTTCCCGTGGTGAGCCTCTCGCTCATGGGTGCGTACGGCTTGATCACCCTCTTGTCTCAGAACCGGACCAATCTGAAAAAGCCCCTCATGGAGGGCGCTCTGGGCGAAAACTGGCCGGCCTTTGACAGCCATCAAGCCCGCAAGGGACTCTTTTATACGGCGCTGCTCATCGGCCTTTTCTTTTCACCCATTCCCCGTCATGTGACGGCCTTGGCCGTAGCGGGATGCCTGCTGTGCAGCCGCCGCATGAAGACACGATCCATCCTCGGGCTCGTGGGCTGGCATCTCATCACCCTCTTTTGCAGCCTCTTTATCCTGGTAAGCGCCGTGGAAAAGGCCGGCCTTCCTCAACACCTCATGGCTAGAACCAGCCATCATGCGGCGCACATCACAGATCCCTATCTGCTCACTCTGATCTCGGTGATCCTTTCCAATGTCACCAGAAATGTGCCTGCCGTCATGCTTCTTTCCAAGTTTCTTCCCGCAAAAGCCGAAACGCTCTGGTATATTCTGGCCGCCTCCAGCACCTTTGCGGGAAATCTGGTCACCCTGGGCAGCATTGCCAACCTCATTGTCATCGAAGAAGCCGCCCTTCACGGCGTGAACATCTCTTTCAAGGAACATGCGCGATACGGCATTCCCATCACTGTAATGTCGCTGGCGGTTCTCTGCGCCTGGATCGGACTTTCAAAACTTCTTTAAAATTGGCAAGGCCTGTCGAAACTGGGGTGTTCCCGCTCGGTTCAGCCATTCAAAGGTGACCATTTCCGTGCTTGTGATCACGGCACCAGCGCGGTCCAGGCGCTGCAGACCAATGGACCAATTGTGTTCGCTGCGGCTGGTGACGGCGTCACTGACCACGTGCACCGTGTAGCCCAGGCGCACGGCATGCGCGCCGGTATGGAAGATGCACACATGGGTTTCAATGCCGGCAAGAATCAAGGTGCTGCGACCCGATGCGGAAATGGCTCGAGCCATGGCATCGTTTTCAAAACAGCTGAATTCCATCTTGTCAAGGATCACGGGATCGACCACCTTGGCCGTGAGTTCCGGAAGAAAGGGCCCTAGCTTTTCCGCATTGTGCTGGGAAAAGAGCACGGGGACATGCAGCACGGCGGCCATGTCCAACAGGGCCATCACATGGCGAACCACTTCATCTTTGCGGACGCAAAGGTCCAACATGACCTTCTGCACATCCACCAGGAACAAAAGGCTGTTTTCGGGACGAACGAATTGAGCATGGACGTTTTCGCTCATGGCTTCTCCTGAAATACCGTCAGGGACTTATGGTCAGGCCGCGTACCCTCACGTGCACGCAATGCGCGTTGACGACGAAGGACGCGCCCGGTTCCAACCCCGGATCTTCATCGCCACGGCTTTCGGTCGTCCACCCATGCACGAGGGCCCTGAAAGGGTAGGAGCGGCGCAAGGCGCGATCCATTCCTGTAGCTCGCGCCGCTCCTGCGAGTTTGTGGCGCGGACGATCTTTTGGAGTTTCACCTTGCTGTGATAGGAGGCTCCGAAAGACAGCCAATCCGTAGGCTTCCCATGAAGCCCAAGGGTAAAGCCGTAGCCGAAGGTGTTGCCCTTGACTTCGCTGTCCACATCGAGGGCGTTGGTGGTGGGATCGTTGATGTTGGTGGAAAAGCCCAGGGCCACCAATGTGGACCCGAAACCTCCCAAGACAAAGGGAGCCGTGGCGTCGATTTTTTGCTCCAAAGTAAGATCGAACCACATGACCTCAACGCTGGCGGCTACAGACACCTTGTCATTGAGCTTGATCGCCACATTGGGATTGAATGAGAGGGTCTGAATCACGGCATTGTAATTGTTGTATCGACCCCACCAATTCTTATCGAATTCCGTGCCGAGGCCGAAGCGCGAATAAAAACCGGCGCCAAGCCACATGTTCTCCAGAGTCTGATAACTGGCGTAGAAATGAGGCGGAATCCACACATTGCTTTCCGAAGACTTGGTGTTGCTTTGCCCGGAATAGGGATTGACCGTGGTGACATCCGTCATGGGGGCAATGAACGTCGCCCCCGCCATGAGCTGGGCTCCGGGAAACTGGGTGATGCCCGCCGGGTTATAAAAAAGCGCCGACAAATCATCGGCGCTTCCGGCAAGATTGGCTCCCAGAGCATCGGCTGGAGCGCCGCCTTCATAGAGCGCAAAACCCGCCGCTCCCGCCTGAGCCGCCGCCATGAAAACCAGAGCCACCACGCCCATAATGCCCACAACGCTCCACCTGCCTCTCATCTCCCCCTCACTCGGCGAGGTCCATCTGTTAAAAGCTCAGCCCCTTCTGCCCTCTCGTCCCACATGCTCACCGACGGTTCGTCCCATCCCCCCTTTCTTTGCCTCCGGCTCGTCATCCCCGAAATTTTTCGACTCTCGTGTTCCCTGCGACGCGGCCCTCGATCCGACGGCTTCGGCGCAGAGGCCCCCTTCGCACTCCCCTTATGGTCTCATCGCCGTCGGCAGCATGACAAAACTCGCCGACCAGGCTTTTTCTCGGAGATGAACGCCCCCCCTTTTCACAAGATTTGTGCATGCATTTTCACCCTAACGAAGCCCCTGGAGGCGGTCAATGGGAAAGTGATAAAAAGAACGCGTTCGGGAATCCCTGTGAGCATGAAAGAAAGGAGACCGCATGAGAGCATTGGACACCCTGCACCCTCGGCCCTTTCGCTTGCACAATCCCATTCAGCATTACGAATGGGGGGAACGAGGGGCCTCTGCCTTTATCGCAAAGCTGCTTGGCGTTCAGGATTCCAGTCCACTCCCTTATGCCGAACTTTGGGTGGGAGCCCACCCGTCAGCTCCGTCCCTGATGGAACTTCCCGACGGGTCGAGACAGCCATTGTCCGAGGCGGTGCAAAAGTGGCCGCAGGAGATTTTGGGTTCCCCGGTGATTCAGGCCTTTGGCGCTTCATGGCCCTTTCTTTTTAAGATTCTTTCTGCTGCGGAGCCTCTGTCCATTCAAGCGCACCCCGACGCCCAGCAGGCTCAACGCCTGCACTTGCAGGATCCACACCATTTCCCGGATCCTCATGCGAAGCCGGAAATGGCCGTTGCCCTTACACCCTTTCACGCCTTGGTTGGATTTAAACCGGTGGACGCTTGGCGTGAGGTCTTCCGCACCTTTCCGGAAATCGCATCCTTCGCAGACGCCGACGCTCTTTTCCCGGGCACGGACATGGAATTCGTCAGAAACGCGTTTCAGCATATGCTCACGAAAGCACAACAAAGCCCCCACTTGCTCGCATACACCCTGGAAGCTACCGCCAAGCGAATCTCGGTAGCTTCCCCTCCTTTCGCCACCATGGCCGATATCTTTCACCAACTTTTGGCCAGATACGGCCCTCAGGATGTGGGGCTACTCGTGCTACTTTTCCTCAATCCCGTGGAGCTTTCTCCCGGCCAGGCCGTCTTTCTACCTCCCGGCCTTCCTCACGCCTACCTTAAGGGAAACATCGTGGAATGCATGACTAATTCAGACAATGTGATCCGTCTGGGATTAACCCCAAAATACAAGGACACCCAAGCCATCGTGACGGCACTGAGCTTTGAGCCTCAAAAGGTTGCCGTGATGACACCGACCCAGGACCAGCACACGGTGTACCGGGTCCCATGCGACGCTTTTGAAGTGCACCGCTGGACCTTGCCGCCGCAGGCGGAAGTTGCCCCGGAACGGCCTGGCGGCCCAGAAATCCTCTTTATTCTTCGAGGGCGCGGTCGCCTTGGCTGGCAGGAAAAGCACGGCCCCGCCAATATGCCCTACGAAACGGGACAGTCCTTCCTCATACCGGCCCACCTGCCGGCCTACAGGCTGATTGCGGAAACAGAAACCCTGGCCTTTGCGGGACGCGTGCCCCTGTAAGGCCCTGGCGCGCGATAGGCATTTTCCATGATAAGGGCTCGTGCTCACTCGGGCTCGCACGAGCCTTTATTCCCGAAAGGACCGGCTTTTCCGCGCTAGGCTTTGCCGAACGTGGGCGATGACCGTCAAGGGGCGAGCATGCCGTGAAGGAAAAGATCGGCGATTTCCTGGGCCACATCTTCCAGGGACAAGGGGCCTTCGGGATTGTACCAAAAATACAGCCAGTGCAGGGAACTGATGAGGGAAAAGGTCATGACGGTGGGATTGATGCGCCGAATGAGCCCCTGATCCATCAAGGAGATGAGAAACGCTCGCAATTGATGGACGTTTTCCTTTTCCCTGTCCAGAATGATCCGCTTCTTGTCCACCGGCAGGTATTCCATGTCATGGAACAAGATTTTGTTGAAGTTCTCGTTCTTGAGATATGTTCTGAGGTATTCGATGACAATGTCGGTGAGTTGTTCCTTTAATGGCTTGCCGGAAGCCATGTTCCGGGCGATAGCCCGGCGCATGTTACCCACCAACTCATCGGCGGCTTCCAGGCAAATGCGAAACAAAATTTCTTCCTTGTTTCGAAAGTGATGGTACAAGGCGGCCTTGCTGATGCCGACGCGCGCGGATATTTCCCGGGTGCTGGCCGCCTCATAGCTTTTTTCGTAAAAGAGCTGCCGGGCGGCCTTGAGAATCTCGGCCGCCGTGTCTTTCCTGTCTTCCTTCACGCAACGCCTTTCCTGCAGGACGTCTTAGCCTTTGGTGTATTCCTTGAGCACGATTTTGGCGATGGTCATCTTTTCCGCCTCCTTCGTGCCCTCATAGATTTCCAGAATCTTCGCATCCCGGTAAAAGCGCTGTACATCGTATTCGTCGATGTAGCCGTAGCCCCCATGAAGCTGCAACGCCTTGTCGGCCACCCACACGGCCGTTTCCCCGGCATAATACTTGGCCATGGCGCTCAACTTGGGATCAATGCGAGCTTGGTCCACCATCCACGCGGCTTTGTACGTGAGCTGCCGGGCCAGTTCGATGCGTGTGGCCATCTCAGCGAGCTGAAACTGTACGCCTTGGAAATTGGCCAAAGGCTGTCCAAAAGCCGTGCGTTCCTGCACGTACTGGGCCGCCTTGTCCAGAGCTCCTTGAGCGAGCCCGACACCTTGGCCGGCCACCATAACCCGCGTGGTGTTGAAAAAGTCCATGAGCTGGTAAAAACCGTTGCCTTCTTGACCCACCAGGTTTTCCGCAGGCACCTTGACGTCCTCAAAACTGATTTCGGCCGTGTCACTGGCGCGGATACCCATCTTGCCGTGAATCTTGTTGCGCGTGATGCCTGGGGATGTGGCGTCCACAATGAGCAGGCTGAAACGCTTGTGGCGCGGAGCGTCCGGGTTGGTCACACAGAAAACGCAAAAATAATCGCACACGGTTCCGTTGGTGATAAACATTTTTTGCCCATTGAGAATGTAGTGATCCCCCTCCCGAACCGCTCGCGTGCGAATGCCCGCGACGTCCGTTCCGGCATTGGGCTCCGTGTAGGCGCCGGCGAAAATGATCTCACCGGAAGCCAGCTTGGGCAGATAGGTTCTTTTCTGCTCTTCGGAGCCGTAAAGAAAAATGTTTTCCGACCCGAAACAGGCGGCCGCAATCAGGCCGATGCCCATATCGATGCGGCTGAACTGTTCCGTGATAATGGTGTTGGCCAAAAATCCCGCCCCCGCACCCCCGTACTCTTCCGGTATCCAGGCCCCGATGAATCCGTATTCACAAGCTTTCTTCCACACGTCTCGAGGAAATTTTTCTTCGCGGTCGCACTCTTTGGACACCGGAGTAAATTCACGCACGGCAAACTTGTAGGCTTCTTCTTTCAAGATCTTGAGTTCTTCGGGCAGATCGAAATTCATGGCCCCCTCCTTTAGGTTTTCACATGAGCTGCATTCGCTTGGCGACAATAAGTTTCATCACTTCGGTCGTCCCCGCAAAGATGGGGATCGGCCGCACATCGCGATAAAAGCGGCTGATGGGATACTCTTCCATGTAACCGTAGCCGCCGTGAAGCTGCACACATCGGTAGGCCACACGGTTCGCCATCTCTCCAATTCATGCCTTGGCCATGGACACGTCCGTCACAATGTCCTTTCCGGCCATGTGATCGGCGATAAGGCGTTCCAGAAAGGTGCGCCCAAGCTTCACTTCCGTGGCCATATCCACAATGGTAAAGGCATTGTGTTGAAAGGAGGCGATGGGTTGGCCAAAGGCGGTGCGTCCTCGAGCATAGGCAATGGTCATGGCCAGCATGGCTTCGGCCATGGCCTGGCCCATGATGCAGGCCATAAGGCGTTCCTGCTGCAATTGGTCCATCATGTGGTAAAAGCCATGGTTCAACGTTCCCAAAAGGTTTTCCGCAGGCACGCGACAGTCCTCGAAAATCAGTTCCGCGGTATCCTGCGCATGCAGCCCCATTTTCTTGAGGTTTCGACCTCGGTAAAATCCGGGCGCGCCGCGTTCAACAACGATCAAGCTGATCCCCTTGGCTCCCGATTCGACGGTTCCCGTGCGGCAGGCCACCACCACCAGGTCCGCCAAAATGCCGTTGGAGATAAACATCTTTTGGCCGTTGATGACCCATTCAAGGCCTTCCCTCACGGCGCGGGTGCGCAGAGCCGCCAGGTCGGATCCTGTATTAGGTTCCGTCATGGCCACCGCCAAAATCATTTCACCTCGAGCTGCGGCGGGAAGCCACCGCCTCTTTTGCTCTTCCGTGCCCAGGGCGGCGATGTACGGGGCCACAATGTCGCTGTGTAGGGGCGCCATGACGCTTACGGCACCCGCCTTGGCCAATTCTTCGGTGATGATCACCGAGTAGAGAAAATCGGCGCCGCTTCCCCCGTATTCTTCGGAAAGCCATGGGCACAGAAACCCCGCTTCCCCCATGGCGCGCCACACATCCCGAGAAACCACCCCTTCATCTTCCCAGCGTTCCATGTGCGGGGCTATTTCCCGCTCCACAAACCGGCGAAACGCTTCGCGAAAGATGTGGTGCTCTTCGCGATACAATCCCTCCATGCCTACTCCCTTTCCTTGCCGACGCCGAGGGGGCTCTTTCCCGGGCGAGCCTTTCGGGCCTCTTATGCCGCACCCAAGGCACCTTCGTCAACGCACCGACCCTTTAGGGTTTCACTTCCCCCTCCCGGCATCTTGAAGGTTCCGCTTGGTTTTCGCCATGCCGCCCCTCGCTTCAGCCCACCTCGGCCAGCGCATGGGACAGAACCACCGCGCGTTCCGTGGACGCTTCAATGACAAAGCGCCGGTCGCCCATGGACCATCCTCGCGTTGTGACGGTTTCGCCGGGATAGACCACATCCGCAAATCGAACCTGAAATGCTTTGAAACGCCCCACGTCCCCTGCGCAGGCGCCGGCGAGGATGGCACGAGTGGCAAATCCAAAGGTGCACAGCCCGTGAAGAATCGGCTTGGGAAAGCCTGCGGCTTCCGCCGCTTGTGGATCGATGTGCAAGGGATTCACGTCGCCGGAAAGGCGATACAGAGCCGCCTGATCGGGCGAGATCTTGTAGCCGATCTCGAAATCCGGCGCCTTATCCCGAGGTACGGGAACGGCTTCCGCCTTGGGTCCCGCATCCCCTCCCCAGCCCCCAAGGCCGCGGCAAAAGAGACTCATGCGCGTCTCATTGACCAGGTTCCCTTTTTCGTCTTTGGTTTCCGTTTCCAGCACCACCAAGGCGGCTTTTTTCTTGTCGTAGATGCCCGCCACTTTGACGGTGCTTAAGAGTTTTCCCGACGAAGGCATGGGCCGGTGAAGCCGAATCGCTTCTTCCCCGTGAAGCACTGTTCGAAGATCGATCTTCAGCCGATCCAAGACTTCAAAGAAGGGCTGAAAAACCGGAATGACCGCATAGGATGGACAAACCTTGAGGCCTCCCTGAACGCCCTCATACACATACTCCAGATCCGAAGCGCCAAAGCCGATCCCCAAATGGTAGAGAATGATGTTGCGCCAATGCATGTGATGCTCAAAAGGGCCGATGCGCAGCCCCACCTGCTGGACGTCGATCATGGCAATGCTCCTTTCTTTCGGCTTCCCACCACCCTTCTCACTTCACACCTGATCCCACCCACTCGAAACCCCCAGTGGGCGACGCACAGCCGACAACCGACAACCGCCCGGTTTCTTACCAACCTCCCGTCACCCTGATAACCTGCCCGGATACATAATCCGAGAGAGGTGAAG
This sequence comes from Desulfosoma sp., assembly GCF_052743555.1. Classification (NCBI taxonomy): domain Bacteria; kingdom Pseudomonadati; phylum Thermodesulfobacteriota; class Syntrophobacteria; order Syntrophobacterales; family Syntrophobacteraceae; genus Desulfosoma; species Desulfosoma sp. The sequence goes on along the minus strand of NZ_JBRAHS010000012.1, from coordinate 59,174 downwards.
CCAAAAACAGCATGACTCGAGCCGCTTCGTCCGGGGTTCCCGGCCGTCCCAGGGGGATCATCATGCGAAAGGCCTCCAGTTGGTTCTTGGGCACCCCGATGGCGATCTTTCGGCCGTCCTTTTCCAGGACCGTGTCTTCAGCCTTAGGCTGAGTGAGCCGTGTTTCAATCCATCCGTAGGCCACGGCGTTGACGTTGACGTTGAGCCGGCCCCATTCCTTGGCCAAAGTTTTGGTAAAGCCCAGAATGCCCGATTTGGCCGTGGAATAGTTGGCCTGTCCCGCGTTCCCATCCGTTCCAGCCACAGAACTCACGTTGATGATTTTGCGCATGACCACTCGGCCCTGCTCCATTTCCCTTTTGGCGTTTTCCCGAATATAGGGCGCCGCGGCCCGCACGATGCGAAAAGGCGCCGTACAGTGCACCTTGAGCATGGCTTCCCATTGCTCGTCGGTCATTTTGTGCACCACGCCGTCCCACGTGTATCCGGCATTGTTGACGATCACATGAATATCCGGTCCGAAAGCGTCCACGGCGGCCTGCAGGAATTTTTCCGCAAAGCCGTCGGCGGTCACGTCCCCGACAACGGCCACGGCCTCCCCGCCGCGGCGGCGAATCTCTTCCACCACTTCCTGTGCCGGAGCGGCATCAAGATCGCTCAGCACCACCTTGGCCCCTTCCGAGGCGAAAAGCAACGCCGCCGCTCGGCCGATGCCTCGACCCGCTCCCGTGATCAAAGTGACTCGTCCTTCCAGCATCTTTTCCATAAATTTTCCCTCCCTCAGACCTGGATGTTCCTTGTCCTTCTAAGTGGCCCTGTCTCGTGTCGCGGAATGTGCTGCCCTCATGTCTCGTCCTCATTGCCGAGAAAGCGCAGATCCAGCATACTTGAAGACACCGCCCTGCATTCACTCATCCGCATTCCCACGCAAGCGGAAAGCCTCTGTCCAAAACCCAGCGGCAAAAAAGCTTTTTTCTTGGAAACGCTTAATCCCTGAAAGGACCACGTCCCCGCGGTCCATTCCTTAAAAAAGGGACCAGTTCGTGGCGGTTCGAACACCGACGGACGCGCAGGAACGCATCCCTTCGATGCCAGGGGCCCGCCCTCTGGATTCGCCTCAGAGGGACCCCGACCCCGCCGCCCCAAAACCCCGAAGGAGCCTGTCTGAGAATGGCTCTTGGGGGGGGCGTTTTCGTTGCCTTCTGCAGGAGCGCCGCAGGGCGCGATCAGGCGTCACGGCTTGCACCGTTCCTGGCATCGCGGCTTGCGCCGCTCCTCCAGCAGGTGTTCTCAGACACGCTCCTAAACCCGGAGTCGCCTTCTGGATACACGGACGCCCGGCCCCATGGACTTTCGGGCATCACCCTTGAGTCAAGGTCAGGGCGAAACACCCAATTTGTCACGAATATCCCGGCGCAGTTCTTTCTTGAGAATCTTGCCTACAGGATTCCGAGGTATGGCCTCCACCAGTTCCAAACGTTCAGGCAACTTATAGGTGGCCACGCCCTGGTCTTTCATGTAGCCGGTCAGGTCCTCCAAAGTGACGGTTTGACCCGGCTTGGGCACCACATAGACACAGGTTCTTTCCCCCCAGGTTTTCGTCGGGCATGCCTACGGCCGCCACATCCTGAACGGCGGGATGGCCCAGCAAAACGTTTTCCACTTCCTGCGCACTGATGTTGTAGCCACCTCGAATGATGATGTCTTTGGCCCGTTCAAAAAATTTCAGGTACCGGCCTTGAGCGATTTGAAAGAGATCGCCGGTGCGAAAATAGCCGTCGGCATCAAAAGCCTGGGCGTTCAAGTCAGGCCGTCTGAAATAGCCTGGAATCACGTTGGGACCGCGGTAGAGCAGTTCTCCGACGGCGCCGTTTTCGGTCAGTTCCGTGCCGTCAGGGTCCACCACCTTGGTTTGGACGAATCGGGCCATCGAGGTTGCCCATTCCACGCCGGGGGCACCGTAACGCGGCAGGTGGTCCACACGAATGGCCATGTCCGGCACTTCCTCCACGCCGGAAACCAGAGCCGTGCCCTCGTTTTGGCCCCAAATATTGCCGATATCCACATTCCAACGTTTTTTAAATTCCTGCATGGACCACAAAGAGGGCGGAGCCGACCCGACGGTGATCACTCGGATAGAACTCAAATCCACCCCTTGCGCCGCCGGATGTTTCAAAATCATATTCACGACGGCCGGAACTAGGAGAGTGTATTGAATGCGTTCCTGGACCATTTGTTTCAGCAACAACTGGGGATCAAAGGGATGATGCAGCACGACGGTTCCGCCGAAGCGCAGCCACGGTACATACACGGTTCCCACGGAGGCCATGTTGACCAAGGGGCCTGCCGTGAGCATGACATCGCTCGGTTGCATGCCACTGGCCAAGGCGATGGCCGCCTGACAGCGCCAATTGTTGTGACTCAATGGACATCCCTTGGGTTGGGCTTCGGTGCCTGAGGTCCAGCAGAGGGTGAAGATGTCGTCGGCATCGATGTGAAGGAGGTTCAAGCTTGGGTTTGGTTTTTCCTCCATCATGCGCCGCACGTCTTCGTAGGTGTAGATTTTCTTAAGGCTCGGCACCTTACGGCGGACCTCCTCCGCCATGGCCGGATGCCCAAAACCGTGAAACTCATGGACGGTGATCATGGCCGCGGCTTGGGTGAGTTCAGCCACGTAGGTGATTTCCTTGGAACGCCATTGCATGGGAATGGGGGAAATGACGCCCCCCCGCTCGGGCAATGGCCAGATAAAGCATGGCCAATTCCCAGCAATTGGGCATCTGCACCAATACGATGTCGTCTTTGAAGACCTTCGGCCCACAGCGCGGAGGCCGTCGCCTCCACCGCTCAGTCGAATTGGCCGTAGCGCACCCTTTCGGGCGCCGCTCCCAGGAGAGCTTCTTTGTTGAGAGGGTCCACGATGGCGAGGGCGTCCGGCATGTTGTGGGCATGCTGCTTGAAATCATCCAAAAGCGTGCGACTGCCCCAGCACCCCATGCGGGTGTATTCCATGATGCGCTCATGCGAGGCGAGGATCATCGGGTTCTCCTTTCGGCACGGGGTTTACAAACCGAAAATGCCGACACTGCAGACACTGAACGAGGGAATACCGCCCAGATTGTGGGTCAGGCCCAGCCTGGGTTCGGCAATCTGTCGCGGGCCGGCGCGATGCAGCAGCTGATTGTACACTTCGTAGATCATACGGATGCCGGAAGCCCCAATGGGATGCCCGAAACACTTGAGACCTCCGTCGGATTGGCAGGGAATTTTTCCTTCCAGTTCAAAAAAGCCGTCGTTAATGTCTCGAAGAGCTCGTCCTCTCTCGGAAATCTGCAGGTCTTCGTAAGTGACCAATTCCGTGATGGAAAAACAGTCGTGCACTTCCAAAACGCTCAGCTCTTCACGAGGCCGAGCAATGCCCGCTTCCGCGTAAGCCCGCCTGGCCGCCTCCGTGGTGGTTTTCAAATAGGTGCCGTCCCACCGAGTCGTCAGCATCTCTTCGCCCGAAGTGGCCGCGATTTGCAAGGCTTTGACCATCACAGGGGTTTTGCCCAAGGCGCGGGCCAGATCTGAAGTGGTGACGATGGCGGCCGCCGCCCCGTCACTCACACCACAGCAGTCAAACAATCCCAAGGGCCAGGCAATGATGGGAGCCTTCAGCACCTGCTCGGGGGAAATCTCCTTGCGCAGGTGCGCTTTGGGATTCAGGGCTCCACAACGATGGCTCTTGGCCGAAATCTTGGCCAGAGCCATCTTGCCCTCTTCGGGAGAAATGCCGTATTTCGCAAAATAGCGGGTGGCCATGAGGGCAAAGCCGCCGGGGGCCGTGAAGTTGGGCAGGATGAAACGATTGAGCGTTCCCATGGCCGTGTCGAAGCCGGGAAGACCTCCGTAGCCGGTGTCTTTGAGTTTCTCGACGCCAAGGGCCAGCGCGATGCGACAGGCGCCTGAAGCCACAGCGTAGCACGCGCTTCGAAAGGCTTCCGTACCCGTGGCACAGAAATTTTCAACGCGCGTCACGGATATGCTGGGAAGTTTTAAGGCCTGTGCCAAAGGAATGGCGCTCTTGCCCACATTCACTTCATCGAAACATGTGCCCAGCCATGCCGCATCGATCTCTTTTTTTCAATCCCCGCATCCTGCAACGCTTCCATGAAGGCTTCCACCATGAGGTCTTCGGCACGGTCGTTCCAGCGCTCCCCGAACCGGGTGCATCCCATGCCGATAATGGCCACCTTGTCTTTGATTCCCGTCGCCATGGTTGTCGCCTCCTTATCGTTGCGCCGAGACAATGGGCACGGCTTTCCAGAAATAGGTGTGCACGCCCCGCTGACCGTCATGGTATTTGCGTCGCAGATGCAGCTCCACCGGCTGATCCACGCTCAGGGATTCCAGGCTGCAGTCGGTGAAATCCAGCATCATGCGGCCTCCTCCCTTAAAGTCCACAATGCCGTAGATCTGAGGAGGATCCAGTGAGAAGGCTAGGTTATCCCCCGTGTAGCTGAAGATGCGCGCCGTTTTGTCGGAAAAGAGGTAGGGTTCCATCTCATCGACGGCCTGGCATTCGCTGATGGCGCAGATGCGCTGTGGAGGAAATTGCGGCGTGCCGCACCGGCGACATCGAGACCCTTCCAAGCCCAAAATGGCCCGCCGATACCGCCATTGGACGGACAGGGGGGGGTTCCGCTTGAAACTCTCCCCGCAACCCCGTTTCCACGGGCGCCAATTCCCGAAAGGCCACGGCTTTTTCATAGGGAGCCAGAGAGGCTTTGCGAGCCAATAGAGCCTCCACGGTCCAGGCGGGATGAAAAGATGCCGCGGCTTCCGTGACGCGAAAGTGCAGAACATCCACACCGCTTCCGTACCCCACCACGAGAATGTGGTCGCCTGGGAACGCCGATTCCAGAACGTGGCAGAGCATGAGCAGGGGATGGGCCGCTCCTGTATCCCCCACCGTGGCCGCCAGAGGATCGGCGACCTTATCTGCGGAAAGCCCGAGTTTGGCGCTGATGACACCGTGTTCCCTGGGATAGGGACAGGGGTAAATGACCGCGGAAAAAAGGTCCGCCGTGATCTTTTCCTGGGCAAGGTAGCCCTTGATAGCCTCAGGAATGAGCGACACATAGCCTTCGTCACGCATCCAGCGCTCTTCCCAGGAACGTCCAAGCTTCTTTTCGGTTTCTCGAAAGGGCGCCGGAAAATCGGCGCTCAAGGAAAAAGTGCCCACAAGCTCTGCAAGAACTCCTTCCGAGCCCAGCACCATGGCCGCTGCGCCGTCGCCAAAGAGGAGTTCCTCGGCGCTTCCCATTTTGGCCCGTCGCGTATCGGCCGCCACCACCACGGCCCGCTTCGACGCACCGCTCACCACCTGGGCCGCCGCCGCAAGAATCGCCGCCGTGCCCGCGCGGGTGGATCCCGTCACATCCACAGCGGCAGATTCTTCCGATAAACTCAAGGCCTCCCGCACAATGGCGGCGTTTTGGCGTTCTGCGTAGGGAAACGTGGTGGAGGCCGCAAAAAGGGCTTCAACGGCGGCATCAGAGCGAAATCGGCACGCGTTTCGCGCCGCCGCCACCGCCAAAGTGATGGCATCTTCGTCCGCGCCCGCCACCGTTTTTTCTCCGCCCGCAAGGCCCCACGGGGCGGGTTGCATCTAGGCCATGGCTTTGGCCGCAACCTTTCTTTCCAACCGATATCTGGGCAGATACGCACCATAGGCAAGGATCCCGACCATGCACTCCTCCTTGGTTTAGGGTAAAGGAAAGATCCTTGGCGCCCATACTAACCGAGCGCTCGTTCAGGTCCTGACAGACCCGCCTGAGGATATCAAGCAAAAGATGGTGCTTGGGAAAGGCGCGTGGTCCGGATAGAATGGTCCTCGATAACCGTCTGGGAGCGTGTCCGACAATGCCTTTTTGGCGCCGTTTGTGTTGCATTTCGTAGGAACGCCGCAAGGCGCGATCCGGCGTCGCGGCTTGCGCCGCTCCTCCCGCAGGTGTTCTCGGACGGCCTTTGAGCTTAGGCCTCGGTGCCGTTTTCGTGGGTTTGAAGCCGGTGGTAAGGCCTGATAAGTTGTGGAATCCAATGCTTTGTTTTCGGTATTGAGGTGACTTCATGAAGCTGCAAGACCTTACGGTCCCTAAGGAACGCGCGCACCATGTACTGCAGGCCTCTCGCCTCTATGACGTTTTGGGGCCTGAAATCCTTGCCGACGACAAAATCACGCAATCTTTGAAAGCCTACAGAGCAGCCATTAACCGAACGCGCGCCGCCTTTGCCGAAGCCGGCGTCTTTGCAGCATGCAGCGCCTGCGCCGCCCACGTCTTTGGCGGGTGCTGTTTTCCGGACATGGAATGGAACTACTCAGTGGTCCACCTGCTCATCAATCGCCTGCTGGAATGTCCCCTTCCAACGCGGCAGGCCTACGAAGATCAATGCCTTTTTCTGGGAGACACGGGCTGTCTGCTCACAGCAAAAAACCACTTTTGCCTCAACTACTTCTGCCAGGACATTCAGAGAAGACTTGGGCCCACATCCATGAAGGCACTCCTTCAGGTGGTGGGTGCGGAAATCATGGCCGGCTGGAAAGTGGAACTGTTGCTCCTTCACAAATACCGCTCGGCCCTTATCCTTTAAAAAGCCCCCCCTGCCCGCTTCACGGGCCTCATGCATTTTTCCGTCAAGCTTTCCCGCGCTTCTGCCGCTGATGCAGCAGAAACGGGAACACGCACCGGAAAGGATTCCTTATGGCAACAAAAAATGCCGTGTCATCGTCTCACGCCTCAATGACCTTATGGGAGAAGAACTCACGAGCCTTCTCGACCTACCCGGCCGCTTCAACGCCTAGGCGGAAAAGCTGAAGGCGCGCCTTGCCGAAGATGCCTCCCATTTCGGTATGGCTTTGACGCACCTTTACATCAATGCCATCACACCGCCTGAGGATGTCCAGCGGGCCATCGACGATCGAAGCAAGCTGGGCGTCTTTGAGGACGTGAACAAACTGCTGAAACTCAAGGCCGCCACCGCAATGGAAAAAGCGGCCGAAAACCCTGGAAGCGGCGGTGAAGCGGCGGGAATCGGTTTGGCCTTTATGATCCCAGGACTCATGGCCGAAGCCCTTCGAAACCGCCAAACCATGGACTCTCAAGGCGCATCGGGCCCCCTGTGCCCAGACTGCCACAGTCCTGTTCCGAAAAATGCTCAGTTTTGCCCTCATTGCGGGCATCATCTGGTGGTGTTCCAGCGATGCCCCTATTGCGGTAAGAATCTGACGCCCTGTGCTCGATACTGCCCACGGTGCGGCAACGCGGTGCGCACAACACCTGTGGAAAAGAAGTGCCGACACTGCAGTGGGTCCGACCTTGCTCAAGCCGTCTTTTGCGATCAGTGCGGTGAACGACTCTAGGTTCCACATTCAACTCCCCTGCCCTCAGTGCGGCGGCCGTGTGATACTGGAAGACACGGACAGATTCTTTCACTGTCCCTTCTGCCGCGTGCGTCTGGCGCTGCAGGCCACGCCGCAGCGTACCTATGTGTTTTCGCCAAAAGATTCTTATCGCTTTCGTCCTCTCACTTATCTTCCCTATTGGCGGTTTCGAGACCTGGTCTTTGTGTTGGAAGCCGATGAGGTCCGTCACAGAATTTTGGCTGTGAGCGCCGCCGCCGTGGGCTTTCCGGACATGCCTTCATCTCTTGGTCTTCGTCCTCAGGCCGTGCCCTTGTTTTTTTATTCACCGGAAATTCCCGGCACCTTTGTTGAGCCCTCGTTTCCGTGCAAAAAGTGGCTCAAATCCCTGGATTTCGACCTAAAGGATCGATCCCGGCCATGGGCGTCATCCATAACTTATCATGCCTTAATCGGGGAAAGCGTAAGTCTTGTCTACACGCCTTTTTTTTGAGCGGAACGGCACGATGCACGACGCCGTGACGGGCCAATCCTTAACCCCCTGGCCGAATGAGCTTGGGCACGGGATTCCAGCCATCAACACGCAGCCTCGGCTGGATTTTCTTCCGACCCTGTGCCCTCGGTGGGGGGACGATAAGGACAGAGAACTTGCATGCCCTGCGCTGGGGCCGCGCCTTGTAGGCGGCTTCCTTTAGGAAAACAAGCTTCGGTAATGGCGGCGCAAATCCCGTTTGAGGATCTTTCCCGTCGGCGTTTTGGGCAGCGCTTCCACCACTACCACGGCCTTGGGCACCTTGAAAGGAGCCAGCTCCTTTTTGCATAAGGCCACGATCTCTTCTTCGGCAAGACGCTCCCCAGCCTTGGGCACGACGATGGCTGTGACGGCTTCAATCCACTTGGGGTGGGGAACACCGATGACGGCCACTTCCGAAACCCTCGGGTCTTTGTAAATGACTTCTTCCACTTCCCGTGTGGAGACGTTCTCACCGCCAGTTTTCACCATGTCCTTTTTGCGGTCCACCACCGTAATGTAGCGATCCTCGTCGTAGACGCCGACATCGCCGGAGTGAAACCATCCGCCGGCCATGGCTTCTTCCGTCTTGTCCGGATCCTTGAAGTACATGAGCATGACGTGAGGGCCGCGGCCGCAGATTTCACCTGGAATGCCGGGTCCCGTCACTGGTCGACACAAATCATCCAGCAAGGCGGTTTCCATGTTCAGGCCGCCCATGCCGGCAGACCCGGGTTTGATCAACTGATCGGCGGGTTTCAGAATGGTGTGATAGGGCGAAAGTTCCGTCTGCCCATAATAATTGTAGAGCCTTCGACATGATGGAAGTCTTCGCTGAATCTCCTTTAGAACCTCAACGGGCATGATGGAGGCGCCGTAATAACCTTTTTGTACCGAAGACAGATCCCGCTTGTCGAAATCCGGATGGCGCAGCAGCCCGATCCACACCGTGGGAGGGGCAAAGAAGACCGTCGCGCGATGTTCTTCGATCTTTTGCAAAATGGTGGGCACATCGGCCGTGGGAAGCAAAACGTTGGTGGCTCCAAGCCAGAAGAAAGGCGTCAGGAACACATCCCTTTGCGCGCAATGAAAGATGGGCAAGGCATTGAGGTTGACGTCCGAAGGGCTGTATTCCCCGTCCACAATACAGCCCATGTACTGGGCCATGAGGGACTGGTTGGTGAGCACCACGCCTTTGGGCAGCGATTCGGTGCCGCTGGTATAGGTCATCTGCACGGGGTCTTCGATATGCAACACCACGTCGGGCTCTTTGTTGGACTGGGTATTGGCCCACGTGTCGAAATCGAGCCATCCCTCAGGGGCCGGGCGCCCCGCTCCCTGATTGGACCACAGGCGATGCGACACCGTTGGCATGTCGTCCAAGACGCCATCGACCAGCTCGGCCAAGGTGTCTTCCACGATAAAAAACCGGGCTTCCGAGTGGTTGATGCAATAGGCGATGTCCTTGCCGCGAAGCAGGTAATTGATGGCCAGGTAAATGCCGCCGGCCTTGGCCGTTCCCAGCCAGGTAAGCACATGGTGGATGGTGTTGTGGGCCAAAATGGCGACACGGTCAAAACGCTTCAGACCCAAGTCCAAGAGCCCCTGCGCCACACGGTTTGTGGCTTCTTCAAGCTCCGCATAGGTCAGGGTCTGGTCGCCGAAGATCAAAGCGGGCTTTTCCGGATAACGATAGGCGCTGCGCCGCACGATGTCCGCAATCACCCAGCGGGTGATGCGGTTGTAGCGGGAACGCAAAAAGGCGATGCTTTCCCGATCGAAATGGTGGTAGTGCCGGCGAGCTTCCTCCGTGAGCGGTGTGCCTTGTGCCATGGGCTCTCTCCTTTGTCCTGAACATGACCCCCGAAGCCGTTCAAACTTCCCCTTCACATCGTTGCACGCGTGCGTGATCCCATCTTTGGCCAAGGATCTTATTTCAACGACCAACCAATTAAGCGGCCCTGTCGTTACGCGCCATAGTGGGCCGCGTACTGTTCCCGCGCAACCCTCTTGGCAAATTTGCCGACGCTCGTTTTGGGAATGGCTTCTACGAAAAGAACATCGTCCGGCAGTTGCCATTTGGCAAAATGAGGAGCAATGAAATCCAAAACGGCCTCCTTGGTGACCCGACCTCTGGCGGCTTCCTTGACGACCACCAGCGCCAATGGGCGCTCTTCCCACTTGAGGTGAGGAATCCCGATGACGGCTGCCTCGAGGACGTCCGGATGGGCCATGATGGCGTTTTCCAGATCAATGGATGAGATCCACTCGCCGCCGCTCTTGATAAGGTCCTTGAAGCGGTCGGTGATTTTGAGGTAGCCGTTGGGATCAATGGTTCCAGCATCGCCGCTGCGCCAGTAGCCGTCCTCGGTAAAGGATTCGGCGCTGCGCGAGTCGTTGTGGTAACGTCGCGTGATCCAGGGGCCTCGAATGAGCACTTCCCCCACGCTCTTGCCGTTCCGCGGAAGGGTTGTGCCGTCGGGGCCCATGAGGGTCACGTCCAGTCCCACAACGGGAAGCCCCTGTTTTTTCCGAAGCTCCCACTTCTCGGCCTCCGACAATCCTCGAAGGGAAGGTTTCAGGTGATTAATGGTGACCAAGGGGGCTGTTTCCGTGGCGCCGTAGGCGTGAATGACCTGAGCTCCACCCAGCTCGTCATAGCCCTTCATCATGGCCAAAGGCGGCTCCGTGGCCCCGCTGATCATGCGCAGTCCGCTGAGGTCCGGTCGGGTGGGCAGGTTCTTGATGTAGTGCAACATGGGCAGGAAAATGGCCGGGGCACCACAGGTGACGGTCACCTTTTCTTCCACAAGCAGCTCCACCAAAGACGAAGGATCTTCCATGGTGTAGCGGCCAGGAAACACGAGCTTGGCGCCGAGCATGGGCCCGCAAAAGAACATGCCCCAACCTTGGGCATGGAACATGGGCACAATCTGCATGATGACATCATCCTGGGTCATGTGCAGCGCCTGGGCGATGATCAAGGTGTGTAGATACATGGCCCGGTGGGAATTGTAGACCCCCTTGGGCTTTCCCGTCGTCCCGGATGTGTAACAGGCCGTGCAGGCCGATGTTTCGTCAATCCAAGGAAATTCAAAGTCGTCGTCACGTTCGGCAAGGAGTGTCTCATAGTCGTAGGCGGTAGGAAAGGCGCTCTCGCTTACCCCCTTGCCCAGATCGTCCAGGAGGATCAAGCCATGGACGGTGGGGCATTCCCCGGCCAAAGGTTCGATGAGGGGTTTTAAAGATGCGGCCACCGCCACGAACCGGGCTTCACTGTGGTTGATCACGTAAGCGCGCTCGGCTGCGGAAATGCGCGGATTTAATTCCAGGAGCACCGCCCCGATTTCGGAGACGGCGAAATAGAGTTCCATGAAGCGATGGGTGTTCCAGTCCAGGGCTCCCACACGGTCCCCGGGAGCCACCCCGAGTTTTGTGAGGGCTTTGGCCAATCGCCGTACGCGGCGCTCCACCTCTGCGTAGGTGCTTCGATGCAGCGCTCCGTCCAGGTTCCGTGAGACGACCTCCGTTTCGGGATAATTTGTCGCAGCGTGCTTCAAAAAGGTGATCATGTTCAAGGGATAGGCGTCGTTGGACGTTGAAGGAAAACCTTGAATGATTTTCTGGGCCATGAGCCCACCTCCGGGAGTTTTGCGGGAAGGACTAAAGGATGGTCTTGACCTTTGGCTTGCTTTTCAGGCCTTAGACATTCTCACCTCCTTGGGCTTGTCTTGATTTGTGTGATCTCTTGGCGACAGATCTTTTCGGGGGCTGAAACACCGTCATGACAACTCTGGAAAGCGACCCACCATGCCACTGGGGGCCGTTCTAACTGAGCGCTTGTTCAGGTCCATGCCCCAAAAATATGCACGCGTCAAGGAAAAAGGCGGGAGTCGAAGGGTGGATGAAGGTTTCTAAGGGACCTTGCCCTGGCTGTCCAAAGTTTATCGCAATGGTTTTGACAGGGCGTCAGACTTCCAGTTAACGTCATGTGTACATGGAGGGACTTCTATGGACAAAGATCGCAAGAAAACCAAGCATGTGTTCAGCATCTCCGAACTGGCCGCTCAACTGGACATCAGCCCTCGAACCATCCGTTTCTATGAGCAGAAGGGCCTCATCAATCCCCGACGCACGCCGGGCAATCAGCGGGTTTATACGTCTAAGGACCGCGCGCGACTCAAGCTCATTCTTCGTGGCAAGCGATTCGGCTTTTCCCTGGATGAAATCGCTGAAATGATCGGCATGGCCGACACGGACATGGACGAAGTGTCCCAGATTCGAAAGAGCCTGGATTACGGCCGCAAAAAACTCAACGAGATTCGAGATCGCATGAAGGACCTCATCATCCTCGAACAGGATCTGCTGGCCATGCAAAAGAAGCTTGAAACACGTCTGAAAGAATTGACCAAGGAGGAGTTCCCATGAATCTGGTGGAAATGCTGGATCGAAACGCGCGAAAATTTGCCGCCAAGGAGGCGCTGCGGGCGCAAGGCCGCGGCGTGACCTTCTCGGAACTCAAGGACAAAGCCGAACGTATCGCCGCCTCTTTCAGGCTCAGCGCATCGGCCCCGGAGACACCGTGGCGCTCATGAGCCAAAACACTCCGGACTTTGTTTTCGCTTTTTTCGGCGCCCAAAAGGCGGGAGCCGCCGTGGTCCCTGTCAACCATAAACTGACACCTCCTGAAGTGGATTACATCTTAAAGCACTGCAATGCCCGCATGTTTCTCTTTGACGGATCATTGGCCCCGGTGGTCGACGCCTTGTCCCTGTCCATACCCGTCGTCTCCATGGATTCAGCCGTCCCTGGCCGGCCTTTTCTTGAGGATTTGGTAACCACAGCCCAGAACTTCACACCCGTTTGCGTTGACGACGAGGCCACAGCGGAAATCCTTTATACTAGCGGCACGACAGGGAAACCCAAGGGGTGCGTGCTCACGCACCGAAGCGTCGTCATGGCGGCCATCACGGGCGCTCTGGCCCTGAAGATGGACGAAAACGACCGCCTGCTCATGGCCATGCCCATCTGGCACTCTTCGCCGCTCAACAACTGGTTTCTCGGCGCTTCATATGTGGGGGCCACCACGATTCTTCTTCGCGAATATCATCCGCTGCATTTTCTGCAAACCGTGCAGCAGGAGCGATGCACGGTGTATTTTGGAGCCCCCCGTGTCCTATCTGCTTCCCCTGCAGATGATTCCCAATTTTGATGATTTTGACCTCTCCTCCATGCGCGCATGGATTTACGGCGGAGGCCCCATCGCGCCGGAGACCATTCGAATGCTTCAAAAGCGCTATCGAAGCGATCGCTTCTACCAGGTTTACGGCATGACCGAAGCGGGACCCACAGGTACCATGCTCCCTCCGGAAGCCCACACCCACAAGGCAGGATCCATCGGCAACAAAGGCCTTCCAGGAACAGATCTTGTGGTGATGAAGTCGGAAACGGAGCACGCGGTGCGGGGCGAAACCGGCGAGATTTGGCTCAAGGCCGATTCCATGATGAAATGCTATTTCAACGACCCTGAAGCCACGCACAAAGCCTTTTGCAACGGATGGTACCGCACAGGGGATGTGGCTCGCATCGATGGCGATGGATACCTCTTCATCGTGGACCGCCTCAAGGACATGATCATCACCGGCGGCGAGAACGTCTATTCCAAGGAAGTGGAGGACGCTCTGGCGGAACATGCCCATGTGGCGCAAGCGGCGGTCATCGGCACGGCCCATCCCGATTGGGGTGAAACGGTGACGGCGGTCATCGTTCCCGTTCCGGGCACGCAACCCAGCGCCGAGGAGCTCACCGCCTTTTTGCAGACTCGATTGGCAAGGTACAAGATTCCGAGGATCTTTCATTTCGTGGAGGCCCTGCCGCACACGCCCACGGGTAAAGTGATGAAGTACAGGTTGCGGGAAATGTTTTAGGAGCGGAAGGAGAGCTCATGTTCAACTGGCTGCTGGATGAAAAGACACGTCGCTGGCGCGATGAAGTGCGGGACTTCGTCAAATCCATTCCGCGTCAAATGATCCTGGACATGGACGCGGACAAAATTCGCTTTCCCAAGGAATTTCTCCAGGAGGCCGGTCGAAGGAACCTATTGGGATGCCGGTACCCCAGACAGTGGGGCGGTCGTGAGATGGACTGGGTCAGTACCTGCGTGGCCATGGAAGAAGTGGGCACGCTGGGCTACATTTTCGCCTGCACCTTTGGCGTGGGCGCGGAACTGGTCTGTGACGCCATTGTGCTTCACGGCACAGACGCGCAAAAGGAACGCTACGTGGCCCCACTGCTCAAAGGGGAAATCTTTGCGGCCGAGTGCCTAACGGAACCTCGGGGCGGATCGGACTTTTTCGGTACCACCACCACTGCCGTGGACAAAGGCGACCATTTTCTGCTCAACGGTCAAAAACGTTTCATCGTCGGCGGCGAAGGCGCCGATTATTTCCTCGTGTATGCCCGCACCGATCCCAAAGCCAAACCCCACGAAGGCATCACCTGTTTCATCGTGGACCGTGGTCCTGGCGTGGAAACCGCGTATCTCTACGGACTCATGGGCTGCCGGGGTGGCGGGACCAGCCGCTTGGTCTTTAAAGACGTCAGGGTCCCCAAGGAAAACGTTCTGGGACGCCTTCACGGCGGCTTTGACGTTTTTAAGACTATGATGATTCCCGAGCGCTTAGGCACGGCGGCCATGACCATCGGCGCCGCTCGCCCCGCCTTGGAAGTGGCCACGGGGTATTCCACGCGCCGCAAGGCTTTCGGAAAACCCATTCAGGAATTTCAGGGGGTCAGCTTTCAGGTGGCCGAAGCCGCCATGCTCTTGGATGCCTCCCGCGCCATGGTGCATGCCACGGCCAAAGCCGTGGATCGCAAGGCGCCCGCGGCCACGGTGCGGCGTATGATCTCGGAAACAAAAAAATTCGTCACCGAATCCTGCCAAAAGGTGGTCCATTACGCCATGCAGGTGATGGGAGGGATCGGTTACACGACCGTTTTTCCCGTGGAACGGATTTATCGAGACCTGCGCCTGGCCTCCATCTGGACCGGGACCAACGAAATCATGGCCGGTATCATCGCCCATGAATGGTACAAAGAATACTGGACCATGAAAGCCGCGCGCCTGACGCGCGACGTGGAACAAGACGCGGCTGGCGCCGATGATGTGGAAGAAAAGGTCTACGAATAAATTTTCCGCCCGAGAAATCGACGCGGACGAGGACGGCCGTTTTCAACCCTGCGGTGTGTCCTGGTCACAAAAGGCTTTTTGTTGAAGGGCCGTCGTATGGCTGCCGAAGCCTTAGGAGAAACCCAGTCGAGTCCGGTAGCGCCCTCCGAGCGCCTCCACCTCAATGGGAATCTCAAAAGCCGAGGATAAAACCGGCGCGGTGAGCACCTGCTCTTTGAGCCCGCTGGCCACACAGCGGCCCTGTCGCAGCACAAGCACATGGGAAAAAACGGGCATGATCTCTTCCAGGTGATGCGTGACCAAAACGAGGGTGGGCCCTTGGGCATCCCGGCCCAAGCGGTCCAGGGTTTCCAGGAGCTGTTCGCGGGCGACCAAATCCAGCCCCGAACAGGGTTCGTCCAAGATGAGGAGCTTGGGATTCGCCATGAGGGCACGGGCGATGAGCACCCTTTGCTTTTCCCCCTGAGAGAGCACGCCGTAAGGGTTGTGCACAACAGCCGCGCATCCCAGGATTTCAGCCAGCTTTTCGGCCTTCCGCGTATCCTGAAGGGAAGGTTTTTCATAAACCCCGATGGAGGCGAACTTTCCGCCCACAATGAGGTCCAAGGGCTTCTGATGAGCCGGCACGTGTTCCTGCAAAAAGGATCCCACCCAACCGATCTTTTTGCGCACTTCTCGAAGGTCCACGGTACCGAAACGGTGCCCGAGCACCGTCACCGAACCTTGAGTGGGCCACAGATAGCCGGCAAGCAGCAGAAGAAGTGTGGTTTTGCCGGAACCATTGGCTCCCAGCACCACCCAGTGTTCCCCTTTCTGCAGGCGCCAGGTGATGTCGGTGAGAATAGCCCGGCGAGACCGCACGAAGTGAACCTGTTGCAGCGCGGCAATCCAGGCACTCTGACCGCCGTCATTGCCGTTGCCTTCGCTGCCCTGGATGTGGAAGTCGACGGCCTGCCTGATCACTCCTTCCATCGCACCACCACTTTGCCGAAATGCTGGCTGTTGCGAACATACAAATGTGCTGCTTCCACGTCCGCCACGGCAAAGATTTGATCCACCACGGGCCGAACCGTCCCCTTTTCCAAAAGCGGCAGCACCTGCGCACGAAACTGCCTCAGGATCGCCGCCTTTTCGGCATCGGACCGACTGCGGAGCACAGAACCGATGATTCGGATTCTTTTCGTGAGCACAGGGGCCAGGGAACACGACGCTTGGTGCCCGCCCATGAGGCCGATGAGCACGAGACGGCCCTTAGAGGCTAAAATCTTTAAATGTTTTTCCACATAGGGAGCGCCAATGAAATCTACGATCACGTCCACGCCTCGGCCTTCGGTCCAGGACAGGACGGCACCGGCAAAGTCTTTGTGCTTGTACGGCACCACCAGATCTGCTCCCAGAGCGCGACATTTTTCAGCCTTCCAGTCACTTCCGCACGTGGTGGCCACTCGAAGCCCTCGAGCCTTGGCCAATTGAATGGCCGACGTGCCCACGCCGCTTCCGCCGCCGTGCACCAGTAGCAGCTCCCCAGGCTCCGCCCGCCCCTCCTCAAAGATTGTGGTGTAGGCCACGACAAACACTTCGGCGGCCGCGGCCGCTTCCACGAAAGAGAGATTCTCGGGGACAGGCAGCAAATGATCCGCGCACACCACCGCATACCGCCCATAGCCACCTCCGGCCACAATGCCGAAGACACGGTCCCCTTCGCTCCAGGGCACGTCAGGGGAACCCCGCCTGACCACATATCCTGCCAGATCCAACCCGAGAATGGAGGGCGCACCCGGGGGCGGCGGGTACAATCCACGGCGCTGGAGCAAATCGGCTCGATTCACCGAAAAGGCCTCCACCTGCACTAGCACCTCCCCGCCCTTGGGCTCCGGCATGGGCACATGTCCCAAAGTCAGGGTGTTCCAGCTACCGGGTTCTCCCGTCTCCTGAACGAGCACGGCGGGCATCGTCCTCTCCATCAGTCCATCTCCCCTTGTTCCGCAAAGGAATAGTATCGGGTTGCGGCCAGAATGATGTGGTCATGGACGGCAATGTCCAGCTCCATGAGCAGGCGTTGAAGCTTTCGCGTCATCTAGCGGTCAGCGGTGGACGGTTCGGGATTCCCGCCAAGATGATTGTGGGCTAAAATCACTGCCGTCGCGCGATGTTTCAAGGCGGCTTCCACCACTCGCCTGGGGAAAACGGTCGTGCGATTCACCGTGCCTTCCTGAAGGTGTTCCACAGCGATGATCCCGTTTTGGCTGTTGAGAGCCAACAGGCAAAAGACCTCGACACATTCCGCTTGAAAATGCCCCATGAGGTATTCCACCGCCTCTTGGGTCGAATTCAAGGTCTTGACCGTACGCCACCGGTCTCGGTGGTAACGCTCCAGAAGGCGGGGAATCAAGGCCAGAAGCAGGGCCGAACGAACGCCGATGCCCGATACGGCTTGCAGCTCTTGAGGCGAGGCATCCAAAACGGCCGAAAAAGATTTGATGTGGTCCAGAGGAGCTTTGGCAGCGGGTTTGACATCGCGCCTGTGGATGGCAAAGGTCAGGAGAAGCTCCAGCACCTCATGGTCTGCGAAGGCGTCCAGCCCACCGGTCAAGAAGCGTTCTCGAAGGCGCCGACGATGGTCTTCAGCTGCCAAGGCGGTCATTCTTTTGCAACTCCGCCACCTTTTGTTTCAGACTTTCCAGGAAATCATTTACGGAACGGTTCACGAGAAAACTGTCAAATTGGGACCGGTAATTGTTTACGTAACTGATCCCTTCAATGACCACGTCGTAGACCATCCATCGACCGCCACTTTGCAGCATTCGGTATTCCACAGCGACATCTTGGTTTTGATAGCGCACGCGGGTTTTGACCAAAGCAAAACGCCCTTCCACACGTTCTTCTTCGTAACGAATCTGCTCTTCTTCACCGCACGTGTAGGTGTCCACCTTACCGATGTAGGTGAAATACAAGAGATCTTTAAATAGCCGCAGGAATTCGGAACGTTGTTCGGGCGTAAGATTTTTCCAGTGCCGACCCAAGCTGCGTTTCGCCGCCTCTTCAAAATCCACGTATTCCATAGCGAGGCTTCGAACAGCTTCGCGCCTGGCTCTGAGCTCTTCGGGCGAATTGCCTCTGCACGTGCGAAGCACCTGAAGAGCCCGTGCCGTCGCGTTCTTGATCACTTCCGTGGGCGTGGTCTGAGCCCACGCCACAGCCGCGTGTCCTTGCAGCCAATAAAGTCCAAGCACCAGAAAGGCTGAAGCCCAGAATGTTCTTTGACCCAATGTTTTCATGCGTCCTCCTTCCACGTGTGCCATCGTGCTTTTGAACCTTGTTAATCCACTTGACGATCCCTTGTAAAGGCTTCCGCCATTTTCAGCGCACTTCGAGAAAAGCGCATTTCAGGTAGCGGGTTTCCGGCATAGCCAAGAGCGCCGGGTGGTCCAAAGCCTGACCTCGCGCTTCCAGGAGCCGCACCGATCGGCCCGCCGCCTGGCCCGCTCGAACCAACATCTCACGGAAGGCATCTTCTCGAAGATGCGAGGAACACGAACAGGTCACGAGAAGACCACCGCGGCGCAAGGCCAGCATGGCTCGGCGATTGAGATCCGTGTAGCCTTTGAGGGCCTTCGGCAGCCCACTCTTGGTCTTGGCAAAAGCCGGCGGATCCATGATGATCACGTCGTAGCTTTCCCGAGGTGTGCGTTTCAAAAAATCCAGCACGTCTTCCGTTTGAAAGGCGCATCGGTCTTCGAGGCCGTTGGCCTGCGCGTCCGCTTCCGCTCGTCGCACTGCTTCGCGTGACGCATCCACGCCTAACACGCGCACGGCTCCAGCTTGAGCCGCCACGAGACTCCACAACCCTTGATAACAAAACAAGTCGAGTACCTCGGCGCCGACAACAAACCGGCGAAGCGCCTCGCGATTGTCTCTTTGATCCAAAAAAAGCCCCGTCTTTTGCCCTTCCATGACATCCACATGCACCGTCAGGCCGTGCACGGCCACCGGCACGAAATCCTGCACCGTGCCGTAAAGTATCTGCTTTTCCAATGGCAAGCTTTCCAAAGCGCGTGAGGCGACGTCGTTTCGAGCCACCACGACCGAGGGGTCAAACAGCCCCACCAGAGCCTCGCAAACCTGTGCGGTCACACGGGCCATTCCTGCCGTGGTGATTTGCATCACCCATGCCGAACCGTAGCGGTCCAGCACAAGGCCCGGCAGTCCGTCCGATTCTCCATAGACTGCACGGTACGTTCGCTCACCCGGGTAGAGCTTCTCACGAAAAGCCACCGCTTCCCGCAGCCTCTCAGCAAAAAACGCCACTGTCGGTTCGGTGTTCCAAGGCCCCACAAGGCGGGCCGCAATGAGGCTATGGGGATTCACGTAGCCCGTGCCCCACCGCCTGCCAGACGTGGAGACCACCTGCACCCATTCCCCCGGTGCAAACATTTTGAGCGGGCTTTGCACTTCATTGCTGAACACCCAACGGTGCCCTTGCATGAGCCGTCGTTCACAGCTTGTCTTCACCACCAACGTTTGCATGACCCCCACACCCATCCGCGCCGCAACTCGGCATTCGGACAAAATAAAAAAGCGCTCCCCGGGAGCGCCCGCAGGACTTCAGGCCGTGGCATCCCTTAGCCTGCGTCGGACCGCACTGACTCCAACAAGATTCGATAGTCTTCGTAAATCCGCGCTTCACTTTCAATAACCTCATAGAGATCGTCCAAATCCATGGCGATCACGGCATCTTTGTCGGGCGCTTCTTCCTTTAGTTCAATCCAAATCCAGTCCAGAAGCATCTCTTCCGGGTCACTATAACCTTCCTCGTGCTTATTCAAAATACCGTCCGTAAGCTTGCGGTTGACCTTTTTCAGAGCCGCCTTGACAAACTCTTTTATCTCCATGGCGCATCCCCTCCACATTCCACAATGGGAACAAACTTTTCC
Source organism: Desulfosoma sp. (assembly GCF_052743555.1). NCBI lineage: Bacteria > Pseudomonadati > Thermodesulfobacteriota > Syntrophobacteria > Syntrophobacterales > Syntrophobacteraceae > Desulfosoma > Desulfosoma sp. Next base: position 39,135 of record NZ_JBRAHS010000012.1, on the reverse strand, counting down.
TTTTCATGACCCACGTGTAAGCCCCGGCGCCGGCGCAAGGGCAACGCACTCGGCTTGATAGCGGATTTGGCGAACCATTTCAACACACAAACGTGTAGCTCCTGACAGAAAGCCAAGTTTTTGGTTTTCGAGCCCGCACACACCGTGATAAGTTCTTTCGGGTTCTTGCCAAATGTATCCTTTTATGCACGGGAGCTGTCAGCGATCATGAAAGAACGTCAATACGTTATCGACGCTATGACTGTTCAGGATTCCTGGCGCCTTTTCAAAATCCTGGCGGAATTTGTGGAAGGCTTTGAAATTCTAGGGGATATTTATCCAGCTGTGTCCATCTTTGGGTCCGCGCGCGTGCGTCCGGGAGATTCCATCTATGAATTGACGGTGGAAATCGCCAAAAAATTGGCCCAAAACGGCTACAACATCATCACTGGGGGCGGGCCCGGGGTGATGGAAGCGGGAAACAAGGGCGCCAAAGAAGGCGGCGCTCGATCCGTGGGGCTCAACATCGAGCTGCCCATGGAACAGGAGCCGAACCCCTACGCCGATGTGAAAATCAATTTCAGATATTTTTTCGTCCGCAAGGTCATGTTCGTCAAATATGCTCAGGCCTACGTGGCCATGCCCGGAGGCTACGGGACTCTGGACGAAGTCTTTGAGGCGCTCACACTGATTCAGACGCGCCGCATCAAGCCCTTTCCCATTATTCTCGTGGGCAGCGACTACTGGGAACCTCTCCTGCATTGGATACGCCACACCCTGCTGCCTCGAGGCCTCATTTCTGCAGAAGATCCTGACTTGGTCATAATGGCCGACGATGCCGATCAGGTGGTCAAGTTCATCACGCGTTACGTCATTGTGTAGACGAGGCGGCTTCGGCGGTCACGCATTCCAGGTGACCCTCGTGCGGCGCCAGATGGGGAGAGGCTTCAATGATGATGTCCTTTCGGAATTGTTCCTCAAAGGCCATGAGGTCTTTTCTTTTGCGGTTGAGCAGGTAATGGGCGACGTCCGCCGCCAGGTGCGCGCGCACAGCGACGACATCCTCCTTGAGCAGAGCATTCCAGATTTTTCGAAGGTACCAAACCGCCGAGGTTTCCGTGGAGCGCACCATGCCGGTTCCCGAGCACATGGGGCAGGCTCGATAGGAGCCGAGCTGAATGCTTAAGCCCAAGTGTTCCCGTGAAATTTCCATAAGGCCAAAGGATGAAATCTTTCCCACCTTGACTTTGGCTTTGTCCTTCTTGATTTCTTCCCGCAATCGCCGTTCCACGTTGCGAATGTGCTGGGCCTGGCGCATATCGATAAAATCCACCACCACCAGACCACCCAGATCCCTTAAGCGCAATTGCCGAGGAATCTCTTCCGCGGCCTCCATGTTAACCCGGTAAATGTTATCCTCTTGCACCGTTTCCCGGGTCGCCTTGCCGGAATTGACATCGATGGCCACCAGGGCTTCTGTGCTGTCGATCACCAAATAGCCACCGGATTTCAAGGGAACTCTTTTTTGAAACAACTGATCGACCTGTTCTTCCAGATGAAATTTATTGAAAAGGGGCGCTTCCCCTTTGTAGAGCTTCACCAGGCGCTGATGTTTTGGGCTGATGATGCGAACAAAGTCTTTGACTTGCCGATGCACCTCCGGATGATCCACCAAAATGGACTTGAGGGCCGGGTGAAAGTAGTCGCGCACCACACGAATCGCCAGATCCCGTTCTCGATAGATTAACGCCGGCGCCTTGGTTTCCTGCACCTTCTTGAGAATCCCTTCCCAGAGACGAAGGAGGTAGCGCAGGTCTTTCTGAATTTCCCGCTTGGTGCGGTTTTCGGCCGCCGTGCGCACGATAATCCCCATTTGTTCTGGGATTTCCAGTTCTTGAGCCATCTGTTTGAGGCGTTCTCTTTGGGCTTCATCCTCGATCTTGCGGGAAACCCCCCGTTGGTTCTGGCCCGGAGCCAGCACGAGGTAGCGGCCTGCCAAGGACACGTAGGTGGTGAGAGCGGCACCCTTGCTGCCCACCTCTTCTTTGGTCACCTGCACCAAGACTTCCTGGCCTTGGCGAATCACGTCCTGAATCTTGGGAGGCCCCTCGATGTCGACAGCATAATAGTCCGGATGGATTTCGCTGAGAGGCAGAAAGCCGTTGCGCTCTCCACCGTAATCCACAAAAACCGCTTGCAACGAGGGCTGCACATTGACCACAAGGCCTTTGTAGATGTTGCCCACCACCTTGCCTCGAGCGGCCGTTTCAATGAAAAACCCTTCCAGGGATTGGCCTTCAACCAAGGCGATGCGGATTTCTTCTGGGTCGTGGGCGTTGATGAGCAGATGTTGTGGGTTCATAGAGTTTGGATGTGCCCGGAGCGCTTTTTTTGACGTTGCTGCGCCTGATAAACGAAGGTCCTTAAAATCACATCCCGGTTGGGCTGTGAGGTGCCGTCGTAGGGAGCGTCCACATAAGGATAGCGCCATTCCAGGAGTAAGGGCTTGAGGATGGCGGCACAGATCGTGCTCGGCATGCACGTGAAGGGAAACACGTTCACGATGCCGTCAAAGCCCTCTTGAACGTAGGCCAAAGCCCCCCCGATGCTCAAGGCGGCTTCCGTGCCGATATCGAAACTGAAATGACGGTCATGGTCCAGAAAGTTTTCGATGTGTTGCACACTATGATCCGGCTGAATATCCAGATGGCGGAGCACGCGTGCATAAACTTGATGCTGGCGCCAGGACTGATAACCGTTTTCCAGACGCTGATGCATCACCGCCTTGGCCGCCCGCAGCGCTTCCGCCCTGCGACCTTGACGCCACGCCTGGGCGCAGTGCTTTTTGGCCTTGCGCAACCTTTCATAGCTCACAAAATTGATCCATTCCGCAATGGACGCAGCCACTACTTCGCCCCCGTAAGCTTCGATCTGCCGAATGATGTTCTGGTTTGAGTCCGGGTGACTCCTCAGGTAAATTTCACCGATGATGGCAATCTTGGGTCGCCTTGGTTTTCTGGGATCCACAAAGGTCGCCGCCGTTTTGGCCACATCTTCCACCAGATCGTACAGCCGAGCGAAGTTCCTGCTAGGCCCGTAAATCACCAAAGCCTTTTCCACAGCCTGCAGGGCCTCTTCCATGAAAGCATCGGTCAGGCCCGGCCGCATTTCATAAGGTCGAACCCGCCAGACGATCCGGTCCAGCACGTCCGCAATGACGGCCGCCACATAGGCCACGCGGCGAAAATAGCGCGCCTTTTTCTTGGGCAGCAAACCAGCCACGGAATAGGCATCTTGAGTGGAAAGATAGGTGATAGGGATGCCGCGATATTCCGGAAACCGATCCAAAACGATTCGCTGAAACTTGTTGTACATGCCGAAACGACACGGGCCGTCCGATTCCGGCAGAAAATACACATAGCGCTCCGGATCGAAATCCGGACCCAATCGACGCTTTTCGTTGTCGAGAAAGTACAGGATATCTCCGAGGGTCACTTGGCAGGGAAAGCACTCCTTGCCGGAAGTGAACTCCTTACCCATCGCCAGTCCCTTGTAGGTTTCCAGAACCTTGGCCGGCACGCCAAAGGCGCGAAAGCTCGCCGCCAAAAGGCGCGTGCCGAAGGGCGTCATTTGTGGCAAAAGCAGGGTGCGCCCAGTCACATCAAAACGGTCCACCCCTTTGTGCAATCGATCCAACGCCTTGAGCGATGCTTGCATGGAAACTCTCGGTCCTGCTCCTTTAGTTGCTCAACTTGCCCGCTAAATCATTCCAGTCCGCCGAACCCAAGGAGGCTTCATGCACGTTCTTGACCACGTTGCGAAAAGCTTCCACCCGCGTCAACAGTCCAGCCACGGCGCTGTGTTCATCCAGCTCCAAAATCAGTGCTGGTTTGGATTCCAGAATATGCCGATAGAAATGTTCCACAAAGGAATCCGGGCCACAACTGAAATTGCTCAGGTGCACGCCAAACCAGTGGGGCGTGCGCGCGATTTTTTTCGCGCTTTTCAAAATTCGAGCGCCAAGGCCCCAGTACATGCGCGGAAAGTCGCTCAAATCCTCACCATCCACGTCCAGAATATCGGCCGGAATCGCCCAGATGCCCAGCTTGGCCAGGTGGCGTCCCAATTTCAGGTTCAGCCGTTCGTCGTAAAGGTTATATGGGCGGCCCGTGACAATCCAGACCGGCTCCAGCATAGGAACACGGGTTAGGATGGCGCGCCCCATCTCCTGCACCCGTCTTCGAAATCCTTGCTGATAGGCCCAGGCCGCCCGCACTGCCGCCTCGACACGGCCCCGGCTCATCTTCCAACCCTTGGGCAAAGCCCGCCACAGCGCCGCCATCACGGCCTCAGGGCCATCCTTCATGTAAAGGGTCGGGCGCACCAGGCGATGATCGGGAATGTTCAAGGCCGCCCGCACCACGTACTGGGAACTTTCCATCAGCGGACAAAACATCCCCGCCTCCGAAGATTCGGGGACAGGCATATTGATGACGTTAGGCAAAAAGAGATAATCCGCGTGGTCCAGAAGAATGTGAACATGCCCGTGAAAGACTTTGACCGGAAAGCAGGTTTCGGCGGTCATGGATTCCACGCCCCTGAGGACAATGCGGTTATCGGTTGCGGGACTTACCACGACCTGACACCCGAGAGCCGCCAAAAGGCGCACCCAAAAGGGTGCCCATTCCAGGGAATGCAGCCCCATGGGAACACCCACCACCGGACGCCCCTCGTCCTGCAACGACGCTTGGACCGGCTCCCCTAACACTTGAGCGTATTCGCGCACCATCTGCCAGAACAGACGATGCCGTGCTTCAAAGGCGTTTTCGGCGGACGGCCCTCGGTAATGGCTGACTTCAAAGCGCCCGCAGTCTCCTCCCCAAATGCTTTTTCGCCCCACAAAATCGTAGATTTTCAGCTTGCATTCGTTATGACAGTGCTTGTCGGCACGGCACAAAGATTCCGTAAATTGCACCCTCGCCTGGGCAAGGGCGTGAAAATCGCGCCGCTTTTCCGAAACCTCGCCGCGCTCCCACGCCTCCTTTACGGCCAGAGCGGCTCCGTAGGCCCCCATGACCTCCCGATGAGGCGGCACCACCAAAGGCCGTTGCAAAACCCGCTCAAAAGCCGCAACCACAGCCTTGTTCAAGGAAGGGCCGCCAAGGAACATGATTTTTTTCCCAATGGGTCTTTTGCCCACGACACGGTTGAGGTAATTGTGCACCACGGCGTAGCACAAACCGGCAATGAGGTCTTCACGGCGCGCGCCCTTTTGCAGATAACTGAACAGATCCGATTCCATGAACACCGTGCAGCGTTCCGCTAAATTGACCGGGCTTGGGGACACCATAGCCAGTTCTTGAAATTCCCCCACGATGTTGATCTTCAGCTTATTGGCCAGTTCATGAAGAAAACTGCCCGTTCCGGCGGCACACACCTTGTTCATGTCAAAGTCCAAAGGATGGGTGGCTTCGAGGCGAATGTACTTGGAATCTTGGCCGCCGATTTCAAAGATGGTGTCCACGTTGGGGTCCACCGCCACCGCCCCTTTGGCATGGGCCGTGATTTCATCCAGGATAAGATCCGCATCAAGAAAGTCCCCCACCACGTTGCGGCCCGACCCCGTGGTGGCCACGGCCTTGATGCGCACATGAGAACCCATTTGCTCCAACAATGTGCGTAAGAGATTTTGGGTGACTTCGATGGGTTTTCCCTGGGTCTGAACGTAACATTTGTGGCGAAGGATTCCGCTCTCATCAATCAAAGCATACTTCGTGGTGGTGGATCCGATATCCACACCCAGGTAGGCCGGAAAAGGACTCTTGTCGTCACAGCCCTTCCAAGACGGCACCTCATTGTTTGCCTCAAAAACCGTCCAGCGCAGCTCCAACCGAGGGGCTCGTGGAAATTCCAGTCCCGCAGCATCAACGCCCTCCGACAGCCTTTCCAGATCCACACGGTTGCATCGGCCAGCACGACGGCTCCGCAGAGCCGCTCCTAAGGCCCCCAAGGACGTGTGGTGCGGCGGCACTGCAAGCGATGGAAAATAATGACGAAAAGCTTCCACTTGCAGCGGATTGGAAGCCATACCCCCGATGAAAATCACCGGTTCCTCCAAGCGGCGTGCGGCCACAATGGTGCTCACATAATTGGCCGCATTACCATAATGAAGCCCCGCGATAATGTTTGGTAGAGGTTCTCCCTTGTTCTGCAAATGAATCATGTCGGATTTGGTAAACACCGTGCAGCGGCAGGCTACCGGGGCCGGCGAGCTGTGTTGCAAACCCAGAGCAATAAAGTCCTCCAGAGTTTTCTGCATCTTTTCCTGGCTCATTTCAAAGTCGGCCCCATAGATGGATGAAGCCAGTCGCGCACTCTGCTGGTCCATAAAGGATCCCGTTCCCGAAGCGCAAGGGCCGTTCATGTTGAAAGCGTCCAAATGCCAGGACCCATCCGTGTAGCTCAGTTGAAAAAGGCAGGCGTCTTGTCCTCCAATGCTCACAATGCTGCGCACGCCCGGCGCCACATGTACGGCACCTGTCACTTGAGCAATGGTTTCCACTTCAAAAGGAGCACCAAGAATGGCGGCGATCCGCTCCCCGTGAACCCCAGTAAAAGTCACGGAACGCACCTGGTCCGCCCCAAATCTGGAAAACACCTCCTCCAATGCCCGGCGCACCTCGGCCGCCGTATGGCCAAAGTGCCTGACATAAGGGGCTTCCCACACGATTTTTTCTTCGTTATCGACGACCACCACATTGACGCTAACCGAGCCGATATCCACACCGACATCGAACGCCATGACGGCACCCTCCATCACGGGCTGAAATCATGAGCTTCTCTATCGCGTGGCTAGCATACTCGAAGGCCCCTTGAAGGAAAAGCCTCTACCACATCAGCCCTCGAGCTCTCCGCCAATGTTTGAAGCTGTTGCAGGAGTTCCGCTCAAGGGCCGTTCCGTACGGCTCCAGAACCCTTAATGCCCGTCATCGGGCTGCACCGGTACCACGAATAGGTGCCCCTCAAAGTCTTGAACATCAAGCAGGCCGGCCTCACGCTGCCTTTGCACGGCCGCTCTGACCACTTCCACCGCCACGCTCAGGGCGTCCGCCATCTCCTCCAGAGAACACGGCCTGCGCCGCACCAGCTGGACGACGCGTTCCTCCAGGTTGTCCGTGGGCGCAACCGTCCCTTTGCGTTCATAACTTCCGATAATTTCCACAGGGCACGATGTAAAGAAAGCGGCCGCCTCTTGCATGGCTTGGCCGGACAATCCCTCAATGCCGGGTACAGCCGGAGGCCGAACCACGGTGTTTAGTTCCACCCGATCCGGGTGGATGCGCCGCACCAATGCCGCTAAGTCCCGCAAATGCTCGGGACTGTCATTGATCCCCTTAACCAAAAGGATTTCCAAATGGTACGCGCCTCGATATTCGTGACGAAAAGCCGTCAGACCTTCCACAACCTCGTGAAAAGACAAATGCGGGTGCGGCCGATTGAGTCGCGAAAAAACGTCCGGGTCCGCGGCATCCAAAGAAGGCACCACACGATCCGCGCTCTTCAGACTTCGTCGCACTTCAGGGTCCCACAACAGGGTTCCGTTGGTCAAGACCACCAACGGAATGCGCCCACCCATAGCTTTGATGCCCGAGATGAGCTCACCAAGAGGCTCATACAGGGTGGGTTCTCCCGCCGAAGAAAAGGTCAAGGCTTCCACGGATCCCGCATGCCCTTTTAAAAACGCCCGCAATTCCGCCAGCACGCGATCCGGCGGCATAAAGGCCTTTCGCTGCAGACTTCGATGCGTTGTGGGCCCGGACTCACAATACAAGCAATCCAGTGTGCAGGTCTTGGGGGGAATGACATCGATGCCCAAGGAACGCCCAAGCCGGCGGGACGGCACCGGCCCAAAGAGCGCACTGGCCATGGAGGAGGCTTTCATGCCTTGGAGTCCTGCGCCTTGGCTTCCGCACAGCGCTGCATCATGACATGGTTCTTCTTCTTGAGGTAGACTTCACATTCGCTGCACACCTGCCCTTTTTCCTTGCAGGTCCGGGGCACCAGATCCCAGCAGGGCACAGGAAAATTCAAAATCGCCGGGCAACTCTTGCGCACTGACTCTTCACAACCGCGAACCTCCCAGCACGGAGCCACGGTTAGAAGCTTTTTCACTCCGGCGATGTTCAATCCATCTGCACTGAGCAGGCGGCGCAGGCACTTGAGCCATTGCAGGTCATTGTTGGAATAAAACCGCTTGCCGCCACGGCGGGCCGGCTTGATGAGGCCTTCCTGCTCATAAATTCGCAGTGTTCTCGGATGGATGTTGAGCAGCTCGGCCACAATGCCTATGGGATAAAGAGCTTTTGTATTTTCTACCTCCACGACGTCTTCCTCCTTCGTGAGTAAACTGGACAAGGTGACACGGCAATGCATCTGATACATGATTGTCAAATGAACTGTCAAGCCATCGTCGCAAGTCCTTTTTGATGCCCACGGACAATCCTGGCTGGGTTCGTCACCGGGGCCTATGGGATGCCACGCCATCAAGGATCGTTCTCTAGGAGCCTGTCTAACAATGCTGATTTCGTGCCAATGGAGCCTTGCAACTTATTGAAATTGCAAGGGCGCCAATTGTCAAAATTGAGTTCTCGGACAAGCTCCTAGGAGCCTGTCCGAAAACGGCTTTTCAGGGCCGCTTTTGTTTCATTCTGTACACACTCTTAGCGGATGGCGGCACGGCGTCATGGTGTGTGCCCGAGTGCATCCTCACGGCATCGGTGGGACCCTCATGGCGGGCGGCCCTGTTTCCACAGGCTCGGCCCACCCCAACCATCTCCGACGCCTGGATCCTTTTCCGTCCAGGCACGCTCGGCTAAGTCACGAAGGCGCGGTAGACATGCTTCAGCCAGCCCCGACGCCAACTTCCCACGGTTCGGGCGTTGGGCGTGAGCCATTCGGCAATGGGGACGGCAAAACCTGTTTTGGCGCGATGCAACAAGGGCTCGGGGGGATTTCCGTCCCAGGCGCAACGGGCCACGAGTTGTTTATAGTTCAAGGCCTTGGCCCGCAGCAGACCGACCACGGTTTTGAAAAAGGCCACATCCACAAACGGCACCCGAATTTCCAGGCTGTGGGCCATGCCAGCCCAATCACTGTCTCGAAGGAGCATATTGCGCATGTACTGGGTGACTTCAAGGGCGGAAACCGCGTGAAAGGGATCCGCCATCTCATCGATCGTCCGGTTCAAAGCTTCCACGGCGTTGAGCCTTTGCCATCCTTGGTGCGCCATTTCCGGGTCCATGAGCCGAGGCAGCTCCCACGGCACGTAGACGGCACGCCGCAGCAGGTACGCTCCACCAAAACTTCCACCGTATTCGAAAATTCCCGCATACTTGGGTGAGGCCACGCGTCGAAGGACAGGCTCCGCCACAGCCCGCGCCAGGGAGCCCACCGATGCAAAGGGCTTGGCGACCTTGACGATCAGGGGAACATGCCGGAAAGAGGGGTAGCCTCCAAGAAGTTCGTCCCCGCCTAGTCCTGAGAGCACCACCTTGAGCCCCCTTTCGGCGGCGCCTTTACTCACCAAATACGTATTGATCCCATCAATGGAAGGTTGATCCATCGCGTCAAAGATGCGAGGCAGATCGTCCATCAGTTCCTTTTTGGACACCCAGCCCGTTTCGTGGCAGGTCCCTAAACGCCGAGCGACCATTTCGGCAAGGGGTGTTTCGTCGTCCAGTTTTCCTCGAAATTCATCGAATCCGAGGGTAAAGGTGCGCAAAGGGAGATGGGCGCACCGCGTGGCCAAGGCGGCAAGGGATGTGGAATCGAGCCCGGCGGACAGAAACACGCCCACGGGCACATCCGCCACCATGTGATAGCGCATCGTTTCTTTGAGTGCCTCCTCGAGGGTTTCTCTCACCTTTCGGCGGCTCATCGACAATGGCGAATTCTCAGAACCCGCAATGATTCGACCCACATCGCAATAGGTTTCGGGTTCACCTACGGGACCGCCTCTTGAAACCCACAGGGCGGATCCTGCAGGAAGAGCTCGAATGCTTCGGTAAAGCGTAAAAGGTTCCGGCACCCAGCCCCAGAGAAAGAAACCCGCATGACCAGCTGGTTCCGGCGAGGTGTCGGAGACCCCTGCGGCCAGGAGCGCTTTGACCTGGCTGGCCACCTTCAGCGTCCCGGCGTCGTCCGCGTAATACAGGGGCTTGATGCCAAAGGGGTCCCGGGCCAGCAAAAGCCCTTCTTTTTGCGCATCCCACAAGGCAAAGGCGTACATTCCTCGAAGGTGCTCCACCATCCTCTTGCCGTAGCGTCGATAGAGATGCAGAAGCACTTCGGTGTCGCTATGGGATCGAAACCGCACGCCTTGGCCCTCCAGGGCCGCGCGCAGGTTTTTGTAGTTGTAAATCTCGCCATTATAAGTCACCCACAGGAGGCCGTCGTCAGAACCCATGGGCTGATGTCCTGCAGGAGAAAGGTCGATGATGGCCAGGCGCCTGTGCCCGAGGCCCACCGTACGGTCTTGGGAAACCCAAAGGCCCTCGCCGTCGGGACCACGCGGTCTTTGGCGAGCGTTTACCTTTTCCAGCCAAGATGCTGGATCGTCGTGCCCTGCATGGTCCTTGTAGCGAAAGATTGCACCAATACCACACATACAACCTTTTCCTCCTCATCGCATATCATCAACGGAAACCGCTGGCCTTGGACCTTACGCCCTCCCGGCGAACAGTCCACACCCTCAAGATGGGATGGCATTTTGACACGATTTCAGAAAAAGTCGAGTGGGCGAATCCTCCTTTTCCCTTGCCAAGACTTTAACGGCTACAGTAAGTTTTCCTGCCTTATGATTTGCCGAAGATTCCACCTTTAGCGGCAGGTGTGCGGTCCGCCGCCCCAAACGGCCAATACCCTGAAAACTTTGACATCTACAGAGGAGGAACGGCCATGCGCAGCGACGTCATGAAAAAAGGACCAGAAAAGGCACCCCATCGGTCCCTTTTCAAAGCCATGGGCTACACTCGAGAAGAAATCGATCGGCCTCTCATCGGTATCGTCAATTCTTTCAATGAAATCATTCCGGGGCACATCCATTTGGATAAGATCTCTCAGGCGGTGAAGGCCGGTGTGCGCATGGCGGGAGGCACCCCCATTGAATTTTTCACCATCGGGGTCTGTGACGGCCTCGCCATGAACCACGACGGCATGCGCTACAGCCTGGCCAGCCGCGAACTCATCGCCGATTCCGTGGAAGTCATGGCCATGGCGCATCCCTTTGACGGGCTGGTGCTCATTCCCAACTGCGACAAGATCATTCCCGGCATGATCATGGCAGCGTTTCGTTTGAACATTCCGAGCCTGGTGGTCAGCGGAGGTCCCATGCTGGCGGGTCGAGTGGGCCGACGTCCAGTGGATCTAATTTCGGTCTTTGAAGGTGTCGGCGCGTTGAAGGCGGGGACTATTGCGGAACAGGATTTGGACGAACTGGAGGACAGTGCGTGCCCAGGCTGTGGTTCCTGCGCCGGCATGTTTACCGCCAACTCCATGAACTGCCTGAGCGAGGCTTTGGGATTGGCCCTGCCCGGAAACGGAACCATTCCCGCCGTATCCGCCGCCCGTTATCGGCTGGCAAAAATGGCGGGCATGCGTATTGTGGATCTGGTGCGCAACAACATGAAGCCCCGGGATCTCATCACCCTGACCTCTTTTGAAAACGCCATTGCCGTGGACATGGCCCTGGGATGCTCCACCAACACGGTCCTGCACGTCCCGGCCATTGCTCATGAAGCCGGCTTCAAGCTGGATCTCGATCTGTTCAACACCATCAGTGCCAAGACTCCGCACCTGTGTTCCCTGCGTCCAGGAGGTCCTTATTTTCTGGAGGATCTGAACGCCGCGGGGGGAGTTCTAGGCGTCATGAAAGAGTTGGCCAAGATCGGCGCCATCCATCTGGAGGCCCAAACCGTGACGGGATGCACTGTGGGCAAGAATCTGGAATCCGTCACGCGGGTGGACCACGACGTCATTCGGCCTGTGGACAACCCCTACCATGCCCAGGGAGGCATCGCCATTCTGTACGGCAACCTGGCCCCTCAAGGCGCCGTGGTCAAACAAAGCGCTGTGGCTCCGGAAATGCTGCAAAGGACAGGGCGCGCCCGGGTTTTTGAAAGTGAACAAGATGCCGCCAACGCCATCCTTTCCGGCGCCATTCAGCCTGGAGATGTGGTGGTCATCCGCTACGAAGGCCCCAAGGGAGGGCCAGGCATGCAGGAAATGCTTACCCCCACGGCGGCTATCATCGGCATGAACCTGGGCAAAGACGTGGCCCTCATCACCGACGGCCGGTTCAGCGGTGGCACACAAGGGGCCGCCATCGGTCACGTCAGCCCCGAAGCAGCGGCTGGAGGGCCCATTGCGTTGGTGGAAGAAGGCGATCGCATCGCCATCGATATTCCAGGAAAGAAACTGGAGCTTCTTGTGGACGAGGCGACTCTCGAATCGCGCCGAGCGGCTTGGCGTCCCAAGCCGCCACGCGTTCGCCACGGCTATCTGGCTCGCTACGCCCAAATGGTCACCAGCGGGGCCACAGGGGCGGTATTGTCCCAGTAAGGAGGAATCGTGGGATACGTGTTTCGTTTGGAAGATGCCCAGAAGATGGAGCGGTGGGCGATGACGGAACCCGGGCGCACGGTGGTGCGCCTGGAACGCAACCTGCTCCTGCGCCTTTGGAATCCTCCGAGCCCTCAGCGTGTCCTGGACGTGGGGTGCGGCACAGGGCAGACCCTTCAATGGCTCGCTGAACAAGGGCATCTCGTCACGGGCGTGGAACCTTCCTCGGATTTGGTTCGCCACGCCCGAAAAAATCTACCGGAGCGCGTCGCGATCCATCACGGATTTGCCGAAGATCTGCCTTTTAGCGATAATGAATTCGATGCGGTGACCTTGATCACCACGTTGGAATTCGTGGAAAACCCTCGGGCCGCCCTGGCCGAGGCATGTCGCGTGGCGCGTCGCCACGTCCTCATCGGCACTCTTAACAAATGGTCCCTGACCGCCTGTTACCGCCGCATGGAATTCCTGTGGAAGCCTTCTGTTTACCGCCATGCGGCCTTTGTCTCGGTGCTTTCTCTTAAACGCATGCTGGAAGAGGTGCTCTACGGGTCGCCGGTCTGCCAGTGGAGATCTTGCCTGGTTTTCCCCTTGTGGCTCACAAGACATCTGGACAGGATTGAAAATCATCCTTTTTTTCAGTATCAACCCTTTGGGCATTTCTTGGCCATGCGCGTGGATCTTCGCCCCATACACAGGCCGGTTCAGGAGCCGCTCATGGAGCGGGTCGTGGGAGCCGGAACTTCGGGAACGCCGCGATCCTGCTGGCGGTTGCACGGCCGTCCCGTCCCTTCAAGCCCTCCCGGACGAGGTGGCGCAGGACGTGTCACGCACACGTCAGCGGAAACACCTTAGTGACATGAGGGAAGCGGCTATGCATGAAGCGCGGTTTTATACGCCGGAAAAAGAACAGGCCGTGCGCTGTCACTTGTGTGCGCATCGATGCTTGATCAGGCTGGAGAAAACCGGCATTTGCGGCGTGCGGCGTAACCACGAAGGCCGCCTCGAGTCCCTGGTTTACGGCAAACTGATCGCCACCCATGTGGATCCCATTGAAAAGAAACCCCTCTTCCATTTCCTTCCGGGAAGTTTGAGCTATTCCATTGCCACCGTGGGGTGCAATTTTCGGTGCCTTTTTTGCCAAAACGCCGACATTTCCCAAGCCCCTCGAGACCAAGGAGCCGTCTTCGGCCGGGATTTTTCACCCCACGCGGTGGTTCAGGACGCTTTGAAGACCCGGTGTGCCACTGTCAGCTATACGTACACGGAACCCACGATCTTCATGGAATTCGCCATGGATGTGGGCATTGAGGCGAGAAAAGCGGGTCTTAAAAATGTTTTTGTCTCCAACGGTTACATGACTCCGGAGGCGATGCAAAAGGCCGCCGAGACGTTTCTCGACGCCGCCAACGTGGATCTGAAAGCCTTTCGCGATCGGTTTTACAAAGAGATGTGCGGCGCGCGCCTGGAGCCGGTGCTGGAGACGCTGCGGGGCATGAAACGGTTGGGCATTTGGCTTGAAGTGACCACGCTGCTCATTCCCGGCCTCAACGATGACCCTCAGGAATTAAAGGAACTGGCCGAGTTTCTTGTTTCCCTAGGACCGGAAACGCCGTGGCACGTGAGTCGATTTCATCCCACATACCGCTTGACCGATCGGCCGCCGACGCCTGTGGCCACACTGCGACAGGCTCGAGAAATCGGTCTCAAAGCGGGTTTGCACTATGTTTACACGGGCAATGTGCCGGGAGACGAAGGGGAAAACACCTACTGCCCTCAGTGCGGCGCCGTCATTTTTAAGCGTCATGGCTTTTCCACCAAGCCTCAGGGAATCCTCAGAGGGATCTGCGAAGCGTGCGGCGCCCGCATTCATGGAGTGGATTTGCCGTAATGGGGCCGCAGCCTGCCGTCTTTCTGCGCCGTCTCTTTGAAACCCTTTTCGCCGCCTTCGGTCCTCAGGGGTGGTGGCCTGCGGACACGCCTTTCGAGGTCATCATCGGTGCCATTCTCACGCAAAACACCTCCTGGAACAATGTGACCCTCGCCATCGAGCGCCTCAAGGTTAAGGACCTCCTCGACCCCCATAAGATCCTCGCCACTGACCCAGAAACCTTGCGAGAGTGCCTGAAGCCCTCAGGTTTTTTCAATCAAAAAACCCGTTACGTGCTGGCCTTCTGCCGCCATCTTCAAGATCGTCACGAAGGCAACCTCTTGGCCTTTCTCGCTCAGGACATGGCTCTGTTGAGGCAGGAACTTCTTGGCATATCCGGAATCGGGCCTGAAACCGCCGACAGCATCCTTCTGTATGCCGCACACAAACCCAGTTTTGTGGTGGATGCCTACACGCGGCGTATCCTTTCCCATCACGGAATGGTATCCTCCACCATCGGCTATGAAGCTCTGCGCCAATATTTTATGGACGCTCTTCCCTCCAATGTGTATCTTTTTCAGGAATTTCACGCTTTGCTCGTGCGCATCGGCCATCTTTTCTGCCGAAAAAAACCACGATGCGGACCATGCCCTGTGAGGGCCATGCTGGAAGAAACACCGGAGACGAGGAGACTGCCATGATTCAATTCAAGAAGATTCTGGTTCCCGTAGGCTTTTCCGAATTCTCCCAAAAAGCGATTCGCTACGGTGTACAACTCGCTCGGGACAGGCAAGCTTCCCTCACCCTGATGCACGTCATCAATCAAAGGATTATCGACGCTGTCCACGAACTCAGCGCGTAAGGGTACAAGGGCGATTTTGTGGAGGCCATGCGCAACATGGCCCAGGATCGAGAAGAAGAACTCCATCAGCTGCTGCCCTTGGAATGGCGGGAAGGGGTCCCCGAGATTCATTTTGAAATCCGCAAAGGTCGTCCGGCAGAGGAAATCATCAACTACGCCAAGGAAAACGCCATTGATCTCATCGTTGTGGGCACGCACGGCCGTTCCCCCCTGATGAGCACTCTGATCGGCAGTGTGGCCAACACCGTGGTGTTGAGGGCTTCATGTCCCGTTTTGGTGGTGCGAGCCATTGAGCATGATTTTGTGAAATAATCGCATGACTGCATGCTCTCCTCTCCTGTCGCCGTGGGCCGTCTTGGACGACGCCCAGTGGCGTGGGTTCTTTCAAGGCCTCGACTCGCATCTTCAGGCGCCGGCCTTCAGGAAACTTCGATCGTTGGCTCATCAGGCGCGCCAGGCTCTCAACGACCTGGATGCCTTCATGTCCCGCTACTGCGCCCAAACGTGTCCGCACTGCCCCGATGTGTGCTGCAGGGCCTTACGTGTCGCCTACAATGTCACGGACTTGGTCTACCTTTGGGGGCTGCATGAAGCGCTGCCCCTGGGACAGACCCGCCGCAACGACACCGATCCGTGCCGCTATCATTCATCTTCAGGCTGCATTCTGCCTCGCCATCTTCGACCCTATGTGTGCACATGGTTTTTCTGCGAAGCCCACATGCAGCTCTTTTCTTTGGAAACGCCTCGATTTCAGAGGCATGTGCTGGCTGTCCTTCAGGAGATGCGCCGCCTGAGAAGCGCCATGTACGAGACGGTCCGAATCTCTTTTTCCACAGGCGGAACCAAGGAATAACCATGGCTTTGGGGACTCGTAACGGCCGCTCGACTTCTCCAGCATGGCCGAATGGCAGCCGACCTGAAGCACCAAATTTGGTGCTCATCGGCATGCCCGGAGTTGGCAAGAGCACTCTGGGGGTTCTGGCGGCAAAACAGTTGGCCGCTCCTTTCGTGGACACAGACCTCATTATTCAAACGGCGCACGGAAAACGCCTTCAGGAAATTATCCGTGAAAGAGGCCTTGCGGGCTTTCGAGCCATCGAAGAAGCCGCCGTGTGTTCCCTCGCCGTCTCGGGCACGGTCATCGCCACGGGAGGCAGCGTGGTCTACAGCCCGAAAGCCATGACACACCTTCGCACTCATGGGTTCATTGTCTGGTTCGACCTGTCGCTTCCCTTCTTGGAGCAGCGCTTGGGTGATCTAGACGCTCGGGGTGTGGTGCGAGCCCCCGGCCAGACGCTTCAGGGGCTTTACAAAGAGCGTCAACCCCTCTATGCACGTTACGCCCAAGCTCGCCTTCTTCTGGACGGCCTCAGTCACGACGAGGCCCTTCAAGCCCTTTGGCGTGTTCTTGCATTGCACGGAGTTTTCACAACTCCTTGATAAGATCCTCGGCGGCGGGGGCGCTTCAGTGCTCGTCTTCTCGAAGGAGCACGACGGGGCTGTAACGGAATGCCAAGCGCTGTGCGGGAATGGTGGCTGCCAGGGACGCCGCTGCGATGAGAGGAAAAGCCACGCCCAGTTGATCCCAGGCCACGTGATAAAGAAAAGTCCAGCCGAAAGACTGAGCGTTGATCACTTCAATGAGGATCACCGACAGGGCAAAACCACAAACGACGCCCAAAACAAGCCCCGCCACAGCCAAGAACAAGGCTTCCCATAAGAGCATGCGGCGCACCTGGCCCGTGGAGGCTCCGATAGCCTTGAGTGTGTTCAAAGACACCATGCGTTCCAGGACCATGATGGCCAGGGTGGTCATCATGCCCAGGCCGGCGACCATGAGGGCCATCACTAGAAGGACCGTCGTCACCGCAAAGGTTTCGTCAAAGACACGAAGAATGTCCCGCCGAAGCGTGCTTCCCACCATGACGTCCGGGACATCACGAGTGCCAAAATGCCCAAGAATCTCGTCTCGAACCTCACGAGCCCGCTGCGCCCTGGCCTCTTCCGATCCCGGAAAAAACAGCCGCACGCCGCTCCAGGCCCGGTCCTTGGTTCGCTCCTGCAAGACCTTGAGGTCCATGTAAATGACGGCGCTCTGGGTTCTATAGTCCCTGTACACGCCAGCTACACTGAATTCCAAAGGGACACCGTGCACGCTCAGAGCCATGCCATCCCCCACACGCAGGCCTGTGCGACGGGAAAAGACTTCGCTCACCATCACGCTCTCTCCGGCCTTCATGGCTTTATAGGCATGCTGAGGATTTCCTTGCAAAAAGAGAAACCCCCCGTGGCGCAACAACCCGTCCAGATCGATGCCCTCCAGAGCACAGTCCACACCGCGATACGTCACGGGGATTCTTCGATAGGCCACCACATCGGCTTCGGAAATGTTTTGCAGAAAGTGAACCAAATGCGCCGGGAGCGGGTCCCTGTAGCCGTTCAGGTCGGCCATCATGGGGCGCACAAAAAGATCCCCACTGACCGTCTGAAAGACCCAGGTTTCCACGGTCTTTCGAAAGCTGGAAATCATGACCACGAGAGCCGTAAAAAGCCCCACCGCCGTAATGAGGGCGCCCACCGAGACGGCCATCCGCGCTCCGGCTTTTTCCAACTGTCTGAACGCCAGCACGCACGGCTCGCCGCCCAGGCGCCGCGCCAGTGTAGATGGCATTGTGGAGATGCGCTTGAGGACTCCAGGGGCCAGGAGCGAAAATCCACAAAAGAGAAAAAAAACCGCCGCGTACCCCGCCACGGGAACACCCCTCAAGGGCGGCATTAAGGATAGAGGCAAGACTGAGGCGAGCAGACCAAGGCCTATAGTGGTCAGACGTCGCGTTTTGTTCTCTTCATGAGGTGCCGAACTGCGAGGGCGAATGGCTTCCGTCGGAGGCACCATCATCATGTGGTGAGCCGGCTGCCAGGCCGCCAGGGCGGCTACAGCGGTGGTGAGAATGATGGAAACAACCACATCCCACACGCTCAACGACACCGTTCGCACGTCCACCCGTGCAAAAAGCAGGGTCACCGTGGCGCTGACTGCCTCCATCAAGTGCCTGGAAAAGCCCCAGCTCACCGGAATCCCCACGGCCCATCCCAGCAGGCCCAAGACCAGTCCGTCTAAGATAAAAATAGAAAACACGAAGCGTTTGGAAGCGCCCAGGGCTCTCATTACAGCCACTTCCCGCCGCCGAGAAGCGCTGTTGAAAGCCGTGAGGCTGTAGACAAGAAACATGCCCACAAAAAGAGACACGAAGCTGAGCACCGAGAGGTTTTGTTCGTAAGCGGCCACCATGGAACGCGCCGATCGTGCCCGCTCCACAGGCCGATCCACAGCATAGCTCGAACCCAAGACATTTTTCAGTTCCCGAAACCCCTCTTCGCTCCGGCCTTCGATAAAAGCGCCTTCCACACGATCCACGCCTTCAAACCGCCCTAAAAACTCCTGAACCGTCGCCAAGTCCGAAAGAAGGATCAGGCCTCCTTCGGCCGATCCCAATCCTTCATCCTTGAGAATTCCCAATACCTTGAGGATTCTGCGGCGGTCCTGATATTGGACCATGACGGCCGATCCGGCTTCCAGGCCCAACGTACCGGCCAGGGCCGATCCCACGAAAACCGTGTCGGGCTCACTCATGAGGCGCATCCACCCCTGTGCTTCTTCTGCCTTTTCAGGCCGCTGCGCCGCCCAGGGTCTCAGAGGGCGATCCAAAACGGGGTCCAGCCCCATCCAGCGAGCCACAGCGCCTCTCTCGGCGCCTTGCCCCATAGATTCAACCCGGACCACAAGACTCGTTATCGGTGATACCGTTTGAACGTTCGTCACAGACAACAGGTCACGAATAAGGGAAAAGGGGACGCTTTCGCCCGGGCGGGTCACTACAAAATGGGCACGCCCCGACACGGCGTCCATGCTGCGTTCAAAGGAACGCACCGAAGTGGTCGTGGCGAGCCGAACCGCCACAAAGACCCCTGCCCCTAAGCTCAGACCCAGAATAACCGCCGCGGTGCGCCACAGATGCCGCCGAGCGTACCGAAGGGAAAACCAGCCGTAGAGGCGCAGTCCTAGAGAGACAGACATCGATCGTCCACTATGGTGCCGTCCCGCAGGCACAAATGCCGCGTGGCCACCTCATCGGCAATAGGGCTGTGTGTGGCCATGACAATGGTTCGGCCGTGATCGCGATGGAGCGAGCCTAGGATGTCCACGACACGGGCCCCGTTGCGCGTATCCAAATTGCCGGTGGGCTCATCGGCAAGGATCACCAAAGGATCGTTGATGAGCGCACGAGCGACGGCTGTGCGCTGGGCTTCACCCCCCGAAAGTTCTCCGGGCAAATGATGCCGCCGATCCAGCATGTCCAGCCACTTAAGCCAATGGAGGGCCTTGGCTTGCGTGGATTCGTAGGAAGCCCCGGCAAGAAGCGCAGGCAGGCATACGTTTTCCAACACCGTCAAGGTGGGCAGCAAATGAAAGCTTTGGAACACAATGCCCACCACGCGGCGCCGATATTGGGTGAGTTCCCTTTCAGTTAGGGCCGTCACGTCAACACCGGCCACATGAAGCCGACCCGACGTGGGTCGGTCCAAGCCACCCAGCAAGGCCAAAAGCGTGCTCTTGCCGGAACCGCTGTTGCCCTTGAGCAGAACGAATTCACCTGAAGAAATCGAAAAGGTCACATCCCTGAGAGCCACAACACCCACAGGGCCCAAAGGGTAAATCCGTGTCAGATTTTCTGCGAAAATCAGAGGAGAAAGGTCCATGACAGGATCAGCGGTTCACGTTTTCGAGGAGCTCGTCCGCCAATGGTTTGGGCGCGTCCTTTCGGCTTGAGGCTGTAGGAGCGCCGAAAGGCGCGATCAGGCGCGTCGCGGCTTGCGCCGCTCCTAATATAGCTGTCCTCAGACAAGCTCCCAGAAGGGTTTCGTTTTGGCCACAGAACCACGTTCAGGAGCAGGATGCTTGCCTCAAGATTTTTTCGATGATCCGCGACGTGGAATAGCCTGCCACCACCGGAATGCGCACCACCGTGCCGCCCCGACCGATGACCCAGTCGGCTCCGACAATCTGATCCACCGGCCAATCCGCTCCCTTGACCAGCACGTGGGGGTCCAAAGCCTGAATCTCAGCCAAGGGATTCGGCGCATCAAAGAGCACGACACAATCCACGCAGTGTAAACCCGCCACCAGTTCCGACCGTGCCTTTTCATCCACCAAGGGCCGATGACCTCCTTTGATGCGCCGCACCGACGCATCGGAGTTGACGGCAACAATCAAGTAATCGCCCAAGGCGCGGGCTTCTTCCAAGTAGCGCAAGTGCCCGAGGTGCAGCAGATCAAAGCACCCGTTGGTGAAAACAATGCGTCGGCCACGGCTTCTGAGCTCTCGGCACAGTTCAGCCGCTTCTTTCAGCGGTTTGACTTTTTCCCTCGCCTGCATTCTTCACATCACCCTGACCCACCGTCGGCTTCTGGGTCATCTCGCGCAGCAGCCGCTCCACCTTCTCTCGAGGCGAATCATGCGAGAGGCTCACGTGTTCACTTTCCAAAGCGTCAATGATACCCTCTAGATGCATCTTGATCCAGAAAGGCAGGCTGGCCTGGTCTGCATTGGCGACGCGAATGACCCGCCCGGGGTCCTCCACAAACACTTCACCGCGAAAGATGGTCTTCAGACACAGAAGCGCCCGGCGCCCTTGGCCGCACCGCTTGGGCCCTTCCACTTCCAGATGGTAAATGGTGATCTCTTTGGTACCTTGAGGCGTCAAGGACACGCTCAGCTCTCCCCAAAAGGCTCCGGGCTTGCGGAACCGAAGCACTTCCATGGGACCGTGCCCCTTGAGAATCGTCAGAAGATCCTTAATGGATAGATCACCATAAGCAGCTTTCCAGATGATGCCTTTCCATTCGATTTCCGCCACTTTTTTTCACTCCGGATGTACGACACAGTCGCAGGGATGAGGTGGAAGGGGCCGGGCACCGGACTTCGCCTAGCTTCCTGACCGCTTCGCGAATGGCACGCTTGAGGTCGCGCTCCCACGTGGACACGTTGTGAGCGGAAGATTTGGCAACGATAAACGAACTTAAGGGAGGATCTTTTTTCGAGCAGTCCCTACTCTCAAAAAAAACCACTCAGTAATGGGTCCCTCGACCCACCACCACGGAGTAAAGGCCCAATTCCTGAATTTCGGGACACAGCTCAATCATTCTCAGGACAAGGCTTTTTTTGGGTAGCGTCTCCATGGAATCCCTTTGCCTTTTGGCCTGGAAGACCGTCCTTCAGATGAGCAATCTCTTCACAGGGGACGCGCCGCCTGCGGCCGGATCCGTGACGGCTGTTCCTTCAGTTGTCTTCGCGCTTCAAAGAGCGCAATGCCCACCGCGGTGGAAAGATTGAGGCTGCGCACGTGGGCACTATCCATGGGAATCCTCAGCACTCTGTCGGCATGGGCTTCCAGAAGCCATGCCGGTAGACCTTGCGTCTCGGAACCGAACACCAGGCAATCCCCCGGCTCATAGCTAAAAGCATCGTAATCTAGGCAGCCCTTTTTGGAGAAGAAAAGAAGCCTTCGCCCCTCCATGTGGCAAAGGAAATGCTCCAGCGAACGGTGAACGGTCACATCCACGTATGGCCAATAATCAAGTCCAGCCCGTTTCAAGTGCCGGTCGGTGAGGCGAAAACCCAGGGGTTCCACCAGGTGCAGGGGCGTATTGGCGGCGGCACACGTGCGCGCCACGTTGCCGGTGTTGGGAGGAATCTCAGGCTCCACCAAAGCCACCTCCACCGGCGCTCTGACCGCCTGGGCCGACGACAAACCTAAGCCTCGAAGGCCCGTGGTATCTCTTGGCGCCACACCCCTTCTCCACTCACGGCGCTGGGTTTGGTTCTAAATTCCAGCAAGGGATCAATGCTACTTGCGCTGTCCTCGAACGGCTCGAACAAAATGGTTGGCGTATTTTTGTTCCACCACGTAAAAATCCCCGTAGTAGAAATCCGCATAGACCGACTTGTGGTGGCCCGCTTCGGTACTGCTCCACACGCAGCGCTGCTGCCCAAAGATCGGGTCGATGTAGAGGCCTGTGGACGGGTTTTCTTCAGCCATGAGCAAGGTGGCCAGTTCTTCTTGGGTCGGGTAGCGCCAGTCGTCAAAGCCTCCCCATCCGCTTCGGTTGAGCTGTTCAATATAGGCAAAGCCGTCAGGCCACATGAGCCGATCAGGGGACGCCTCCCCTTGCCACATCAGCCCTGTGTGACGATCCATAACGATCATGTCTTTGAGCAGGGTGAACCGCGCCGTCATAAGCTCCTCCTCACCATGGAAACCGAATGAACGCCTTGCCTGGATTGGCGAAACATGGGAAAAACGGTCGGCGTGCAGCGTGTCGCTCATGGCGCCTCCCACGATTGTCGTTGCCCGGGACCGTCCCAAAATAGTGTTTACATACACCATAGGGCCTCGAGGGCGCAAACGGCAACTGAAACCATGAGAGATACTGAAAGGTTAGCGCAAAAAAGAGGAGAAACTGCCATGCCCGTGCTCACAACCCCTTCCGTCCAACTCTACTACGAAGTCCATGGAGACGGACCGAATCTTCTTTTCGTGAGCGGCCTTGGCGGCGGCACGTGGTCCTGGTATGGACAGATTCCCTACTTCAGCCGCCACTACCGAACCATCGTCTTTGACAACCAGGGCGCCGGCCGCTCCTCCATGCCCTCAGGACCCTATAGCATGAAGGACTTTGCCCAAGACACCCTCGCTCTGCTGGACCATCTCGGCATCGACCGATGCTTCATGGTCGGCCTCTCCATGGGCGGCATGATTGCTCAGCAAACAGCCCTAAACGCTCCCGAACGCTTTGACGCCCTGGTCCTGGGCTGCACGCATCCCGGAGGTCTCCTTAAGATTCCACCGTCTTCCCAAGTTCTTGCCCGCTTCACAAACAATCAAGGGCTCAGTCAGGAAGAGATCGTGACCAAAAACCTTCCGTTTTTCTTCAGCCCTGAAGCTTTGGCGCAGCACAAGGAGGCGGTGGAAACCTACAAGTCTGTGCAAATCCATGCACCATGGCAGCCCCAAGAAGCCTTTTTCAGCCAACTGGCGGCTATCCAAGACTTTGACGCCACCCATGGACTTCCCCACCTTCGTGTTCCCACCCTGGTGGTCACAGGCACGGAAGACGTTCTAGTTCCGGGAGCCAATGCGCACCTTTTGGCAAAGCTGCTTCCCCACGCCATTCTGGTGGAGCTGGAGGGGGCCGGTCACGCCATTCACGCTGAATGCCGCGACACCTTGAATGCCGTGATTCACGACTTTTTGACCGATCCCGTGAGGGCATCCAGAAAGAGTCCCAGACGCCGCCGGATTTCCTGCTCACGGCCCCAATAAAAATGGTCGGTCTGAAGGGACACCTCTACATGGACTGGGTTTCCTTGGGCGCTGTGGGTCTCGGCCCATGCGGCAACACGGGGCGCTTCCGCAAAGGCATCTGCATCCCCGACGATGACCCAGGTGGGACATGAGGGAAGGGAAAGATTCGAAAAGTCCAAGAAGTGCAGCGGAGGGGAGACGAGAGCGAGACTCTGCGGCGTTATCCCCAGCCGGCAGGCCTTGAGGACCACCCAAGCGCCAAAGGAATACCCGGCCATGTGGATCTTTCCAACGTCAGCAGACTCAAGCCACCGATGCACCCACATCATGTCCTGGGCTTCCCCGTCGCCATGCCCGTAGGTTCCGGTGCTCGCACCGACGCCACGGAAATTGAACCGCACCGTCGTCCATCCTCGATCCCGGTACGCCGCTTCCAGGGCCAAGACCACATTGTTGTCCATGGCCCCCCCCGTGCAAAGGATGCGGGTGACCGATAAGAGCGCCATTGTCCAAGGATCCCCGCTGCACCACGGCTTCCAATCGGTGGGTCTCACAATCGATCCAGACATGCTCCGTCGAAGTCATCACCATGCAATCTCCTTGCGCAACCCTGCTTTTCCGAGGCATATCTTTTTTGGCACCAAAAACCGAGAGCGCCGCCTGCCGGCGGCGCGGCTCGTCAAAGAGGCAAGTTGACATGTTGAAAACCGCTTTGGTCCTCAGCGGAGGCGCCGCCAGGGGCATCGCACACCTGGGTGTTCTCCGCATGTTCGACAGCGAAACCCTTCCCGTCCACATGATCCTGGGCACCAGCATGGGGGCTATCATCGGCGCCCTCTACGCCCATCACGGCACTTTGGCCGTCGTCGAGGCCAAGATCCGCACTTTTGTCCACAGCACCATCTTTCGCGAAACCCTCTCCCTAGCTGTGGACGAAAACAGCGCCGTTTCTTCCGCCTCGTCTCTTTTTGACCGGTTCAGTCAGCAAATTCGAAAGACTTACCTCTACACCCGCCTCGTTACGCGAACCAGCCTGGTTCCCGAAGACGACTACTGGAAACTCCTCGCGGAGATCGTCCCGGACATTCGCATTGAGGATCTGCCCATCCCTTTCGGCGCCGTCGCTCTGGACATTCTCACGGGCGAAGAGGTGGTTTTGACCACAGGGTCCCTTCTCAAGGCCCTGGGTGCCAGCGTTTCCATTCCCGGCATGGGCCCGCCTGTGCGTTACCGTGGCAGGCTCTTGGTGGATGGCGGCTGGATCGACAACGTGCCTTGCCTTCCCGCACGACGCCTCGGGGCTCACTTCGTGCTCGCCGTGGACACCTCTACGGAAGTGGCCGACATGCACCCCTTACCCAGTTGCGCGCTGGAATATGCCCTGAGAAGCAGTGAGGCGTCCCGCATCGCCTTAAACAAACTGCGCCTAAAGCACGCGGACTTTATTATTCGCCCGCAGGTATCCCACATTCGCTGGTCCGATTTTCACCTCTTTGAACAAAGTCTTCAAGCTGGCCACGAGGCATGGCTGGCGGCGGCTTCATCCATCAAGAAAACCTACCGTCGTTGCCGAATCAATCCTCTGGCTCGCTTACGGGCCTCCCGGTGGGCTCGCTCCATTCCATGTCCCGCCCATGGTGTTCGTCTGAAAAGTGTTCAAGCCATGGACTTCAGCCTACACCGCACAGCTCGCGGCCCAGCAGGGCTCTCTCGCTGAAACACCCATGAGCTCATGGAGAAAGGACCATGCCTTGATCGGCTCAAACCATGTGAGCCACTCAAGCCGTCGTTTTGCAAGCCCACGGCTTGATTTTTTCACCTGAGCCCATGCCCCCGTGGAGCACACCGCTCCGTCGGGTTTAAGCTATGAAAAAAGGGGGCTTTTCAAAGGCCCCCTCTGGATCCGCTGTGATCAAAGCTCTATCGAGCGCTACAAGGTCGATGGCCCGGCCGTCTTGGTCCCCCTTTGCAAAGCCTCCAATTGGCCGAGGTAACTTTCCAGCAGTGCCCGCTGGTCTTTCTTGGTGATTTTTTTTCGAATACGCTCTTCGGCCAAAGCCACCGCTGTTTCCACCACTTCGGCGCGAAATCTCTTTTTGGCTTCTTCAAATTCCCGATCGGCCGCGAGCTTGGCATCTTGAAGGATCTGCTCTCGATAGCGTTCAGCTTGCGCAAGGATTTTGTCTTTTTCTTCTTGGCCGATCTCGTGGTAATAGGCCTTGATGCTCTCAATCTTTTTATCCAACTGAGCCAGCAAGGCATCTTGCTCGCGCCGGCGCTGTTCCAAAGCCTTTTCCTTGGCGCTCAGCCCATCAAAGACGCCCGCAATAGCTTGTCGACGTCCTTGAATGAAACCGACCAAGCGACCCTTAAGGTACTTATGGATGCAGAAGACAAGGATTCCGAAATTGATCCATCGCCACATCAAATCCCATGAGGACCTGTCGATCCCGAAGACGGTCGACGATGCACCGTGGGCCTTTTCGGCCAAGAGCAGAACGACCGCCGTCACACCCCCCATGATACCACCGGCTCGCAGCATGTTCGAAACTCCAGGCCTCTTACAATTTTCGCCCCACCAATTTCGCGGAAATCTCGTAGGAAAGGGCTTGTGCCAACTTCTTTAGATCTTTTCTTGCCTTGATCAGCTCCTTTTTCACATCGGCGCGCACTTTTTGGCGCAGCGCCACGATCTCTTCCTGGGTGGTCAACATCGTCCGATGGGCTTCCTCGGCGGCCCGAGCCCTCATGGCTGCCCTAGCTTTTTGGGCCTCTTCTTCCGCCGCACGGAGCCGCCTGTTGTAAGCCGCCGCCATTTCTTCCAGTTCCGCTCCCACGAATGCCAGCGCTCTCTCCTTTTCCTTGATGGCCTGTTCCCGCTCCAGAATAAGCCGATGGAGCGGCTGGATCATGAGGCGGTTCAGGATATAGAGCAGCACCAGAAACAAGGACACTTGAACGAAGATCGTTGCATTCAGGCTGATCATGGCTGACTCGTTTTTGGCCCTGCGCTGGATTTACTTCACCACAAACATGAGCAACAAGGCGACAACCAATGAATAAATACCGGTCGATTCCGCCACAGCTTGGCCCACAAGCATGGTTCGCGTGAGAAGACCCGCTTCCTCCGGACGGCGGCCTACCGCTTCACAGGCTTTCCCTGCCGCATAGCCTTCGCCCACACCCGGCCCGATGGCACCCAGACCCATGGCAATACCGGCGCCGAGGAGCGCCAATCCTCGAACAAAGTCAGCTCCTGAGATTTCCATGTGCTCCCAACCTCCTGTCCATTAGGACGCCCAAATCAACAACAATGCCACAACCAGCGAAAAAATCCCGGCGGATTCCGCCACCGCCTGTCCAACCAGCATGGTGCGCGTCATAAGGCCCATGTTATCGGGATTGCGGGCAATCTGGTAGACGGCCTGCCCCGCCGCCATCCCTACACCGATCCCCGGACCAATGGCACCAAAACCCATAGCAAACCCCGCACCCAAGATACCGCAGATGCGGGGGAAAGTCAACACTTCAGGCAATTGCTTAAAAAGCATCAGCAAGGCAATGAGAAAACCATACACCACCGTGGACTGGGCCACCCCAGCGCCAACAAGCATCAAAGTCGTTATGGGACCGGAGGCCCCCGGTTGACGGCCTATGCCTAAACAAGCCCCCCCAGCGGGCAAACCTGCCCCTATCCCGCAGCCAATGGCGGATAAGCCGATGGAAAAGCCTGCCGCCAAATACGCCCAGGCTGTGAGCATCGGCTTTCCCGAAGCGGGGGCAAACAACATGAGCATGGCGATCACTAACCCGAAAATGCCCGACGTCTCGGCAACGGCTTGGCCTACCAACATGGTTTTCAAAATCTCCCCGGCCAGTCGAGGTCTATAGGACACAATTTCGTTGGCCCTACCTGCGGCATACCCTTCCCCGACTGCCGCTCCAATCGCAGCAAACCCCACAGCAACCCCTGCACCAAGGCCAGCAGCCGCCCTAATCCAGTCCACTTGTTCCCATGCCATGATCACTTTACCTGCACTGAAATGTAGACAAGGGTTAGCATAGTGAACACGAACGCCTGAACCGTCCCGACAAAAAGGCCGAAAAACGCATAGAGGAACGGGGGCACAATCAACCCGTAAACAAGGTGTGAGACAACAATGATGATGATGGACCCGCCCATGATGTTTCCGTAAAGACGAAAAGAGATGGAAATCACTTTCGCCAGTTCGCCGATCACATTCAAGGGCATCATGAAGAAAATGGGCTGAAAATATTCCTTGATGTAATTCCCAAACCCCTTGGTTTTGATGCCGGCATAATGGGCGATAAAGAATCCCATCACTCCCAGGCTAAGGGTCGTGTTCAGGTCCTTCGTTGGTTCATTCATGTGGGGCAGCACACCGATCCAATTGGAAAGCAGCAGAAACATAAACAGGGAACAGATAAGTGGAAAATATTTCTTAGCCATTTCTTCATCCAAGGCGTTTCTGGTCAAGTTCCAGAACGTCTGAACGAAGAGCTCACCCACCACCTGGCACGGATTAGGCACATACTGCGCCTTGCGTGTTGCGTAAAAGCCGAAGAGGATCAAAAGGCCCATAATGATAAGAGTCATGATGATGGTCATGGCATTAAAAACCAAACGATACCCTGCAACTTCCCATATCCATTCCCATACTTGGGTCAACTCTTCCATAGCCTACTCCGCTTCAGCTCACCGGCCACTTATCTCAATAACCTTCGCCCGCAGAGGATCGTGCGCCGCGCCATGGCCTCATCAATATATGGTCCGCAAAAACGGCCGCCTGCACGGTAAAAAGGCCCACAACGACGGCCCAGAATTGAAAATTCCGGCTTTTCATGGCCACCAGCAAAGGGATGGCGATCACGCCCAAACGGACGGTGAAGGAAAGCATGGCCACGCTGGTCGCCTTTTTCTTCGTGATGCCGGCTCTTACCAGATATGGCAACACATGGGCCATGATGACAAGGTTCAAAACACTGAACAGGCCCCCCAGAACCAACCCCTTGGCAACGGCTGGATAGCCGAGCCCATAAATGACAAGACCACCAGCCACCGCCATTGTAAAGCCCCCCCGCGCCAATCGGCTCCGGTATCCCCAATAGGCCTGGAGGGTTTCGTGCGGTATGTCTCCATTCATTCCTTTGGAAGCCCCGTAATCTGACGATACACCGTCACCGCCCCACCAACGATCCCCAGGACGATGAAAATTACCAGAAAAAGACCGCGCGTGCCAAGCCATTTGTCCAGGTAATAGCCCACCATGAAACAGAAGGCGATACTTCCCGCCATGGTCAACCCCACCTGGGTGACCAAGGCCAAGTATTCGATGGTGTCCCGCTTTTTCTTAAAATTCTTCACGGCCCGTCGCCGGTTCCTTTTGCAAAAAAACTTCAGGCATCCTTCAAAACCCTGTTTATCAGAAGCGCATTCATTTGTGAAATGTTTTTCGCTGTTCGCCATCGGCTTTTTTCACTATGGATGAGCGTCACCTCTTGGCAGAAGCCAGTGGATCATGTCAAATAGGCGGCGCGTGCTATTTGGTTTGCACGCCAACTCAAACACGGAAGCGGATCTGGGTGATGGTGTTCAAAGGCATGGTTCAAAGGTACTCCATGGCCCCTCTCCTCCTGATTGTGGGAGGTCTTTTGGGCCTGCTTTTCTGGAGCCGCGAAGGGGCGTGCACCGAGGGCGAGACGATTGAAAGCGCTCTGCAGCTTTCCTTGACCCAATTCGACGCGGACGGCACCCTGTATGCCGCCTGTCAAAAGCTTCATGCCGCTCAGGAACTGGCCGCCTTTTATCGTAATCGGGGTTATGCGCCGGCGTGGCTGGAGGGTTCAAGGTCTTCGCCTTGGGCCAAGGAGCTCGTACGCTTTCTTCAGGAAGAAGCGCCAAATCACGGCCTAAATCCCGAAGATTATCACCTGGCGTGTCTTTCCGCGCTGCTTTCGACCCTGGACACTGCACAGCAAGCTCAACGCCCCGTCTCACCATGCCTTTTGGCGCACCTGGACCTGGTGCTGAGCGACGCTTTTCTGATTCTGTTCTCGCACCTGTCATCGGGCCGCGTGAACCCCTCGGCCCTGGACCCTCAGTGGATCGCGCACGCCCATCAGGCGGATCTGCTGGCAGGGCTCGAGGAATTTCTCTCCCATCGCGACCTTCTGCGCACCCTTCGCCATTTTGCACCGCCTGACGAAGACTATTGGCGCCTTGTGGCCGCGGTTCCCGCACAGCGAAAAATCGCGGCCTTTGAGGATCCCTGGCCTACTGTGCCCGAAGCCCCCAGCCTTCGCCCCGGCCAGAAGGACCCTCGAGTTTCCACCATCCGCCGTCAACTGTACCTTCTGGGAGACTATCGAACTCAACCCACTAAGAGTTCGGATATCTATGATGCCGAACTGGTCAAAGCCGTGCGGCGTTTTCAAGAACGCCATGGGCTTGGTGCGGACGGCGTGGTGGGGAAGAAAACCGCGGAGGCGCTCAATGTGTCACCTCGAGACCGCCTTTTGCAAATGCTGGCGAACCTGGAACGCCGCCGCTGGCTTCCCCGATCTTGGGGGGACCGTTACCTTGTCGTCAACACCGCCGACTATTCTCTGACGGCCTACGAGCACGGCACCAGTGTATTGAAAATGCGGGTCATCGTGGGAGGAAGCGCCAACTCCACGCCCGTGTTCAGCGAAGTCATGCGCTACGTGGAACTGAATCCTTACTGGAATGTGCCTAAAAGTATTGCCGCTGATGAGTTGCTGCCAAAGATTCGCAAAGATCCAAGCTTTTTGGAACGCCATCACTACGAACTGCTGGCGGCCTCAGGGGACCGAATCGCCCGCGCGGACCCCGCCAGGATCGACTGGCGAGGGGTGCGGCCCGAAAACTTTCCCGGGCGGATCAGGCAGCTGCCCGGGCCCTGGAACGCTCTGGGCCGCATCAAGTTTGTGCTTCCCAACCGATTTAGTGTGTATCTGCACGACACGCCGGAACGGCATCTTTTTCAACGGCCGCACCGAGCCTTGAGCCATGGGTGCATTCGTCTGGAAAAGCCGCTGGATCTGGCCTTGTTCGTCCTTCAAGACGATCCCCGATGGACGCGGGAATCTTTGGAAAAGCGCATTGCCAGCGGCAAGCATCACATGATCCCCCTGCTCAAACCCTGTACGGTTCATCTGCTCTACATTACGGCCTGGGTGAGTGAAGACGGCACCGTCCATTTTCGGCAGGACATCTATGACCGAGACAAGCTTTTGGTGAGGGCTTTGAAGCTGGAAAGACTCGCTTTGCAGGCTACCAGTACCGGACGGGACCCACATCCAGGTGGATGAAATCGCTGTAGGTGCCCACGCCTCCGGCTCTGAAGTCCGCGGCAGCGGATCGCAAGGCATCCAAGGAAACCCCTTCCATGAACACATCCGCCGCCATGGCTTTCATGTGGTAGCTTTTCTCCGCCACACCTTGTCCCTGGCGGCGCAGGTATTCATTGTAGACCGGGGATCGGTATCCGGAAACAAGCAGATAAGGACGTCGAGTGGCCCCAAGGCGCATTCGCACCGCGTCCAGCAAGAGATAAAGGTGACGGTCCACAGGACGCATGGTGTTGGTGAAGTGGCACCTAAAGAGGTAGTCCAGACGCCGCAGCGCTCGCGAATCCAAACGTCCGTTTCGGCTCATGTATCGTACCGTAAGCCCTTCTTCAGTGTGCAGGTTGTAGAAGCTGAGAATACCGGAGCACCTTCGAATCAGAGCGGCTGCCGAGGCGCTATGCACCGGCCAAATGGCCATACCGGACCAGAGGGCCCCTCCAAGGATGCCTTTAAAGAATTCCCGCCGCGTCATATTCGCCCTCCCCACGTCAAGGGCCGCCAACCCCCGGGCATAAAGGCTCCGCACCTTGCCCCCCAACAGTTCTTTTTAAAATCGTGCACCGACTCTCGCCCCCCCTACCACGCTCGGCTTTGCACGGTTCACGCATGGAAACGCCGTAGGAAAAGCGTGAGCCGCGTGTCGTTCCCAACTCTTGCTGGGCTTCTCCAAACCGCATTCAAAAAGGGAACTCCGCATGCGTCCTTCCAAGGCTTCCCGAACCACGAGGGAGGAAAGATCACAAGCGGGCGCGTCCCACCTGAATCCAGGGTGTTCAAAACGACGCTCGCTCGTTATGAACCACTCGGTCCCCGTCTTCCCTAGCAAAGGAATGCCGGGCTGTCAAACCAGGAGCAGGCTTCTCCGTTGCGCTGAACGGCTTGAGACCCATAATTCCTCTCAGCTGCGCTGAACTTCCCAAGCCGTACAGTGTTCCAGAAGGCTTTGGGCGGTGTACTCCGCCACGTCCGCCAGGGCGTCCAAAGGCATAAACGACGCACACCCACTGCCGAAAAGGCATGTCACCGCCGCAGGAAATTCCTCGTCAGGTTCGTGAACGATATAGTATAGGGGAATGCGCGGCAGGGGGTAGAGGGTAAAAGAAAAATCACCCGATGGAGCATCCGTGTTGCGGTGTCCGGAAAAGATTTGAAGCAAGTGATCCAAATGAATCTTGATCTTTGGCACATGCGGCACCAAGACCTGTTCGGCATGGACCGCAAAAGCCGCTTGATAGGGACCGCTGTTGGGAATTTCCTTGAAGGCCTTGAGGGGATGCAGCGAAGCTGTGTGCTCGGGCACATGGCCTATGTAAATGGAGGCAAGAACCGCCCTGGGTCCCAGATCCACATGGCCGTCAAAAAGGACACGTTCCCGTTCCACAGTGCATCGCCGCCCAAAAGCTGGAAAACTTAACGCCCCTGTGGCCTCTAAGAGGGCTGGAATCGCCCTTTGCAAAACCCCTTTCGACCGAGCCCACGCTTTGTCCAAGTACCCTCGGATGACCTCTTCATAACCGTTCATGCCGTGTGCCTGTTTTCCATGACGTAAACTTTTATCTTCAACGGTGTTGTTCATACTGAAAAAAACGCTCCTCCTCAAGATCTTCCAAACCCATTTGCAGCTTGACTGCGCTTGTGGACGCGCTTAGAGAAAAATCATTGTCACCCGAGGAAGGGAAACTCAAAACCGTGGCTAAGCATGTAGAAGCTGAAGCGGAAGGCTTTCGGACGCGGGCTTGATTCCCGCCGCCTCCACCATTAACGAAACCCCTAACCGTTCTCGGTTGGGGTTTTTTCTTGTCTGATTGCCCCGGTTCCCGCGTACTCGTGCGGTTTTTGCGAGCGCCTGCGGACTTCACCATCCGCCTGAATTGGCCGTCCCCGCCCACATTCCACTCTCTTCTGGCCATTCCTCGCTCCGACCTCGCTCCCTGAAACTGCGCCGACGTCGGCAAAGGCCACAAGTCAGCTCCATACAGATCATATGGTTACGCGCGGACGAATCGAGCGGTTGGATTGCAGCATTGGTAGGCAAAGACACCCATGGTCTCGGCAATAGTTCGATTTTTACAACAACACTCGAACTCATAAGTCACTGGGTTATTTGACATCGGCGGTTGTATACGCCATGGGAGACCGCATTTTACCAAATATAATTGTGGCTTCCCATCAACCCCGTCATAAATATCTACATGACTACAGGAGGAGCTATGCAATATACGACGGCGATTCACCCAAATGGTGTTTTGGGCATACACTGTCAGGCTAATCACTACCTAACAATTGTTGTTCCATCAGAAACGACAGGCGACGCAATGAAGGAGGTGATCAGATCTTTCCTGAATAACGGCTCGAGTTGGTTTCACCCACCCCATTCGCCGGCTTTTTAGGGGCGGCTTCGGTTCCTTAGTCCGCTCCTTTAGTACAAGAACGAGAGCCTGCGGCAGCGATAAGTTCGTGAATAGCGCCCGAGCCGCAATGCAAAACTGCGAGATATGATGAGCACCAAGAAGACAAACGCCGCCCTCGACCACTGTACGGGCATCCTGAAGTTTTGGCACAAGGTCGAGTTGACCAAGGTCATTCAGAACGTTGTCCATGAGGCGCTGACGCCGGATGAGCAATAGGATCAAGAGGAACGCGGCGAACTGGAGGGGTGTACCTGCTTTGCGCGCATCAAGGTGAACGCCCAAGGTGAGCCCTTGTTTGAAGAGGTGTCCGTTTCCACAGCGCCGTGGGCGCTGGGCGGCATTCAGCGT
Source organism: Desulfosoma sp. (assembly GCF_052743555.1). Lineage (NCBI taxonomy): Bacteria > Pseudomonadati > Thermodesulfobacteriota > Syntrophobacteria > Syntrophobacterales > Syntrophobacteraceae > Desulfosoma > Desulfosoma sp. Next base: position 5,289 of record NZ_JBRAHS010000012.1, on the reverse strand, counting down.
TATGGACTGGCGGGGCTCGATTTCGATGCATTTCAGGCGGGTGTCGAGACGCTCAAGGATGCGCTGAAGAATTTCCGCACCACGTCTGAGAAGGAGACGTCCTTCCATCTCTCGACGGATGAGGCCAGTCTCGGCGAGCAGCCTATGACCGCACTTCCGTTGACCCCGAATGAGTTGTCGGCGCTGCTCGACATCTTCCATTTCGTCAAGGCGAATGGCTGCGCCGAAAATACGAAACCGAAGAGCGCCGCTATGATGCGCAAAAAGCCGTAGAGCGTGCTGCGGCGGCACACACCCCAGCGCAGAAGGCGTTGTCAGAACGTCAGGCGGCATGGTGCGCGAAGCAGAAAGAGCTTGAACGATTGGCCAGGGTTTTTCCGCAGGCGGCATGTCCAAAGCAATCGGACGATCTGGAGCAGGAACACTGGCAGATCGGTGGCCTAAGGTGGGACGAGACCTTGAACGCGAAGCGCGCCGAACTTTTTGTGGCGGCGTTGCAACTGCATGAAGCTGGGTTGGCCGAGGTGCTCAAGACAGGGGGGGCGTTTCGGCGGCAACGTCGTGGCCTTCTGCCACATGCTGTCGGGCAAGCGCTTGCAGGAGACGCAGTATGCGCTGGCCATCGGGCGTAACCTGTTCATGGTCGTACCGGTGGTGTCGAGTACCTTCGCGTCCTTCGCTACCCAGTTCCGCGACTTGGGTGCGAACGCCCTCGGGTGGCTGTTCATTGACGAGGCCGGGCAGGCCGTGCCGCAGGCGGCCGTGGGCGCCATGTGGCGGGCCAGACGTGCCCTCGTCGTGGGGGATCCGTTGCAGATCGAGCCAGTATTTACGGTCCCCATCAAGCTGATCGAGGCGTTGTCCCGTTCGTCGGATTTGCCGCCAGACAGGAATGTCGCGCCGCATCGCGTCTCGGTACAGAACCTAGCCGATGCCGCAAATCCATTGGGTGCGTTGATCCGTTCCGGGGAAGACGTCCAATGGATCGGTTGCCCCTTACGGGTACACCGGCGCTGCCTTGATCCGATGTTTTCTATCGCCAATGAAATCGCCTACGCCGGGAAGATGATTTTTTTCGATCCGACTGATCCGCAGAAGCGTCGGCCGCCCAAAAATAGTCTTGACTTAGGGGACAGCGCCTGGGTCCATGCGCCGGGACCGGCGAACACCAAGCAAGCCGTTCCGATGCAAATCGAACGGGTGCATAAAGCGCTGGTTGCGCTGTACCAACGCACCGGCACGCTGCCGCCGATCTACATCATCTCACCGTTCAAGCGGATTAAGGACGAGTTGATCGGTCGGATATCCAAACCCGAAAATTGGCGTGTATTGTTGCCTCCAGAGGTTGTCAAGCCACCCAAGAAATCCAAGTTGCAAGACTGGTGCAAGGCTCGGATCGGCACCGTGCATACTTTCCAGGGCAAGGAGGAGAGTATCGTCTGGATGGTGCTGGGTTGCGACGAGCGCACACAGGGAGCCGCGAATTGGGCGGCGAACAAACCCAATCTGCTCAATGTGGCACAGACGCGTGCCAAGCACCGATTTTTCATGATCGGGGATGTCGGACTGTGGGGCGGTCAGCGCCACTTCGTGGCGGCAAATTCGGAATGGTTGCCGCGCATCTCCCCCGACGAATTCTTGCGACGCATGGGGTCACCGGTTTTTGTGGCGTGTGGCGCGGCTCTTGCTGAAGACGTGTTGTTGGGTATCTGACCGACAGCCAATCAACCCCAGCAGATTTCTACATGTGTCCGCGCTGTCGCTTCGGGACTTTTCAGTACTCCGGTAGCCCATGCCATGCTGGCGCGGGCGTCGTTATCCCGGTAGTCGGCGTAGTTACGCCGTGTTTGCTGCTGCCAGCACTGACGCCGTTCGAGCTGGTATTCAACATTTGTGAAGAATTCTGATTTAGGTTCTGAGGCGGAGGAGTGAATGAATCGCTGCATGCGAGTAGCAGGTTCTTGTTTCCATGCGAGTTTCCGTTAAAAAGATTCGCGGATTCACCTTTGAAGTGCAACTTTTGTAAGATTGTTTTGGGGTGAGCTACGGTAGTATCGAAGCCTCTCAAACGACCAAGTAAAAGGAGCTCAGCCGCAGCATTACAAGCAGCTCACCTGTGAGCAACGATACCTGATTGCGGATTTGAAGAAAGCGGGTTTGAACCATACGCAGATTGCGGATGAAGTGAGCTTAAAAAAGTGCACGATTTCCCGGGAATTGAGGCGGAACACAGGGGCAGCGAGGCTGGCGCCCCAAGCAGGCTCAAGAAGGAAACGCTGAATAAATGGCTGCGCAGGCGGATTGCTGCGTTGCGCGGTGTTGGCTACGGCCGTGAGCTTCGCTCGCGTAACATTCGCTGCGCCAATGTTAGCCTTCGCCGAAACTCCCTTTTGGCTGGGCCGAAACTTCGTTTGCGCTTCCTTAAGCGGTTTGAGTTCACGGGACCGCTCACACACCTTGAACCCAGGCTTATAAAGTGTATCGAGCGTATGAGAACAGGGTCGAGATCGCGCGGCACGCACAATGCAAGACCTGACCCCTTCCCTGCATACGGGGCGACATGACAAGATGCCCGATGTCATGATACAAAACACGACGCAGTGCTTTTATGTAGACGGCCTTGGATTGAATGACTGAGAAACGAAAAAAGCTAATTCATATTACTCGTAACTTTCCGCCGCTGTGGGGTGGGATGGAGCGGTTGAATTGTCATCTTGTAGAGGAGCTGGTCAAGACATTCTCAGTCAAGATGATTGCCCCAAAGGGGGCCGCTACCTACGCTCCATCCGGCGTTGACGTGCGGGAAATTCCTCTGAAGCCACTGGAGCGGTTTTTACTGGGTGCTGCATGGGCGGCCGTCTCGGAAGCGCGCGCCTTTCAACCCCAGATCATACTTGCTGGCAGTGGACTCACCGCACCGTTGGCGTTGCTAGCCGCGCGTGCCTGCAGGGCGCGCGCGGCTGCCTATGTGCACGGGCTGGATGTGGTCGTGCCGCATCCGGTGTATCGTGCGCTGTGGTTGCCTGCGTTGCGACAGATGGATAGGGTCATTGCCAATAGTTCACCGACTGCCCAGCTCGTGCATGGCATAGGCGTGGCAGCAGAGAAGATTGCCATTGTTCATCCAGGCGTGGATATTCCCGAATCTGACGCAACCGCATGCGCGCGTTTCCGGCAGCGCTGGCAGCTTGCGCCGCATGCGCCTGTGTTGCTTTCGGTCGGCCGTCTGACGGCGCGCAAGGGGTTATGTGAGTTCGTGCGGGAGGTTTTGCCTCGGATCGTGAGCGCCAGGCCGGACGTCGTGCTAGTCATCGTAGGTGACGTACCTAGACAGGCGCTCCATGCGCAGGTGCAAACGCCGCAGAGTATCCTTGCAGCGGCACGATCCGCGGGGGTGGGCGCCAATGTGCGGTGGCTTGGAGTGCTCTTTGGGCAGGATCTTGCCGACGCCTATTTCGGCGCCGATCTGCATGTGTTTCCCGTGCGCGAGATCCCTGCTGATCCGGAAGGTTTCGGCATGGTCGCCGTTGAGGCCGCCGCGCATGGCTTGGCGACGGTGGCATATGCCACAGGCGGCGTGGTCGATGCGGTCGCCGACGGTGAATCAGGAAAATTGGTCAAGGCAGGCGACGCAGAGGCGTTTGCGCGGGCAGTGCTGGCACTATTGCATGCACCACTTGCAGCTGAACGATGTCGGGCGTTTGCAAGACGCTTTGCGTGGCCCGATTTCGGACAGCAGATCGAAAGGGCGCTGTGTTGATGGCTAAATCCCTGGGCGTTTGGTTTCCTGCCATTCGCGCCCACAGCGGCGCGGATGTCTTTACCGAACGGCTCTGTGCTGCGTTGAATGCTTGCGGCATCCACGCGGAAATCACCTGGCTGCCTCTGCGTGCCGAGTATGCCCCTTGGACCGTGCCTAAACCCAAGCCCCCGGACTGGGCCGCGGTGGCGCATGTCAATTCCTGGCTGCCACAGCGTTTTTGGCCTAAGCGCCTGCCCGTTGTCTGCACAGTGCATCATTGCGTCCACGATCCAGCGCTTATTCCCTACAAACGGCTCTTGAAGCGGGCTTATCACCGCCTGTGGATTTACGGTATCGAGAAAAACGCGCTTGCTCATGCGCAATGCACGGTTGCGGTAAGCCAATACACTGCCCAAGCCGTGCGCACCACCTTCGGTATCCGGCCCGTCGAGGTCATCCTAAACGGGGTCGATACGGATTTTTTTACGCCAATCCCGCGCATTCAGCCCAACAAGCCCTTTCGCTTGCTCCATGTCGGCAACTGGGACCGACGCAAAGGGGTTGATCTACTTGCTCCGATCTTGCGTAAGCTCGGCAGCGGGTTTGAGCTCGAGTACACCGCTGACCGTGGGGGCCGCCATGCCCGCTATGGGCTGCCGAGCAACGCGCGCTGCCTGGGCCGGCTCGATCTCGAGGATTTACGGCAGGCCTATCGCCATGCCGACGCTTTGCTCTTTCCGACCCGGTTGGAAGGTCTGGGGTTGGTCGCGGTCGAGGCCATGGCCTGTGGGTTACCAGTGATCGCCGCGCGCAGCTCCGCCCTGCCTGAAGTCGTGGACGATGGTCAGACCGGATTCCTCTGTCCTGTGGATGATGTCGCCGCATTTGCCGCCGCCGCCAGGCGTCTGGCCGAGGACCCAGAGCTGTGGCAAGCCATGCGCGAGCTAGCCCGCGTCCGGGCAGTCGAACAGTTCAGTCATGCGCGACAAGTGCAACAGTACATCGAGCTGTATGCCACATTAACCCATGCACTGGTTTAGCGCATGGCTTCTACCAAACTACGCAAGGCCTTAGTGTCAAGCGTTCTATGCGTGCAGCTTGCTTGGATGGCTAGGGCGTGTGTAAGGGTGTAAGCAGTCCGTGGAGAAAAACCTATGAATCGCCCCATCATCGGCCTTACCCTCAACTACCGCGACGCCAACCGCACCAGCCGATGCGTTGCCTCGCTACTGGCCGACGGTGCGACAGCCGTGCTGGTGTGGGATAACTCTGAAGATGGAAGTGTGTCTGCGGAGGAATTGCATCGACGTTGGGCGCATGACCCCCGTGTTGTCGTGCAAGTGAGTGAACGCAACCTCGGCTTTGCCGCCGGTGTCAACCGCGGCATCGAGGCTATCCTTGCCCGCTGGCGACAAGCCTGGGTTATGCTCATCAACAATGACGCAGTGCTCTACCGCGGTGCGCTTTCTGCACTGACCGGTGCCTTAGGAGGCTGTCCGAGAATTGCTGAACATTCATAGTTTATATTATATGACAATTCATGTTTG